>MEHH01000225.1 GCA_001940755.1 Candidatus Heimdallarchaeota archaeon AB_125 | reverse complement strand
AAACGGAACAATTATAAATAAAGGGAATAAAAACCCTACTCGCGCAATAGTTTGCGTGTTTATCACCTCCAGGATTTATGATAATCCCTAAACGATTACGTTTAGTTAGCTGACAATAACTCTCCTAGAAGGCGAAAACTGATTTCTAGAGTAACCTACACTATGCATACGCCATGTAGTGGATGACTCGGCTGGGGAGCCGATGAAGGGCGCGGTAAGCGGCGAAACGCTGTGGGAAGACGCAGACAGTCTACGATCCACAGATTCCCGAATCGGATTTCCGGTTACAGTCTAATAAACTGTAACAGCCAGGAATGGCGGGGAACGCAGGGAACCAAAACATTCAAGTACCTGCAGGAAAAGAAAACAATTGTGATTCCGGTAGTAACGGCGAGTAAAACCGGAACAGGCCAAACCGAATTCCTTTTTTGAAAAATTAAGGTAGATGTGGTGTTTTGACTACAACATATACCGTAAGCGTGAAGTTGAAGACCCCTGGAAAGGGGCGTCATAGAGGGTAATAACCCCGTAAACGTAAGCGCTCGGATTAGTAGTATCAAGACTAGCGTGGCTTGGATTTGTCGCGCAAATATGGGAGTACTAACTCCCAAGCCTAAATACTCCCCCAGACCGATAGCGCACTAGTAACGTGAGTGAAAGTTGAAAAGTATTCGAAATACGAGAGTGAAAAGTTCCTGAAATTACATGGTAACAGACGTGGATGGCTTGAAAGGGTAGAGTCTCGGTGAAGGAACCCATCGTGAGGTGGTAGTACGAGCTGAGAGGACCAGAGTCATCCGATCCGTCTTGAAACACGGGCCGAGGAGTTTATGTCTGTGGCAAGCCTATGTTAATACGGTGGCGTAGCGAAAGCAACCAGCGCGCAACTTCGGTGAGGCGCGACGTCCGATAAGGGCGTGAAGTCACAGGTGTAAGACCCGAAAGCAGTTGATCTATCCCTGACCAAGGTGAAGCGCTTCGAAAGGAGCGTGGAGGCCTGAAGGGTTATTGATATGCAATTCATTCCTCTGAGTTGGGGATAGTGGCAAAAGACCAATCTAAACTGCTGATAGCTGGTTCCCCCCGAAGTATCACCACAGGATAGCGTCGCTGAAGGTAGCTTGTGAGGTAGAGCTACGGACGGGAGGTTCTGGGAAGTGAAATTCTCACCCTCCCTTCCAACTCCGAACTTGCAAGCGCCGTAGAAGGCGACAGACGGGCGTGTATCCGCAAGGGATATAGCCGAAAGGGGAACAACCCTACGATGGGTTAAGGGCCCTAAATCCCGGTTAAATGTTAAACAGAATGACGTCCAACGACGAAGACAATGAGGCGGTAAGCTTAGAGGCAGCTATCCGTTAAAAAAAGCGTAACAGCTTACTCATCGAGTTGTTGGGCTCAGAAAATGGACGGGGCTAAACCGGGTCCCGATACCCATCTGGACTTCGAAAGAGTCTCAGGTAGGGGGGCGATCTGGCTGGGTAGAAGCTGGGGAGTGATTCCCAGTGGACCGGTTAGATTTGCAGATCTCGGTGGTAGTAGGAGCATAGTGAGGTGAGAATCCTCACCGCTGAAAGCCCAAGGGTTCCTTGGCACTGTTCGTCAGCCAAGGGTTAGTCGGTCCTAAGGACGATCTTAAAACGAGTCGTTCGAAAGGGAAACAGGTTCATATTCCTGTACCACGCGTATAGACGCGGCGACGCAAGCTCTGAGCTAACGCTGGTGGGTAGGTGGCCTAGGAGAATATCCTAGTTAAATTGTAGAATTCTGGGAAGAACCGTTAAGGTGAGAACCAGAAGAATAGATGAAGAGGCTGGCCATAGGTCGCTGGCTGCCATCAACCCCAACAGCCCATGAAAAGGCAAAGAGAACGATTACGCGTGTCCGTACCCAGAACCGACACAGGTGTGGCTAGCTTAGAAGGCTAAAGCGTGTTAGGGTAGCTCGGGTGAAGGAAATCGGCAAATTAGTCCCGTACCTTGGGTATAAGGGATGCCTGGGAAGGTGTATGCCTTACCAGGTCGCAGTGACTAGGGGCACCCGACTGTTTAATAAAAACATAGCTAACTGCAAGGGCGAAAGCCTTAGTACAGTTAGTGAATCCTGGCCGGTGCTGGTGATTGAAACCTGGGTTCAACCAGGCTAAGACCCAGTAAACGCCGGAGCTAACTATGAGCTTCTTAAGGTAGGCAAATGCCTTGTCTGCTAATTACAGACGTCCATGAAGGGACCAACGAGGTGCCCACTGTCTCCACCCGAAGCCTACTGAACCCACAGTCCAGCGAACAGTCTGGAGCGCACCATCGGGAAGAGAAGACCCTGTGAAGCTTTACTGCTGTCAGGGGCTGTTGTACTGGTGTGCATGCATAGCATAGTCAGGAGATGCTAATCCTACATTCTCCGGGATGTAGGGGAGTCGAACTTGAAATACTGACCTTGTGCATTGGTACGACTTACCTCTTGCGAGGGGGACACCCCCTGCCTGGCAGTTTCACTGGGGCGGTAGCCTCTTGAAAAGATATCAAGAGGGCCCAAAGCCGAGCTCAACCGGGACAGAAATCCGGTGTAGAGTGCAAGGGCAAAAGCTCGGTTGACTGTGAACTCCCAAACACGGTTCGCAGATGTTAACGCAGGGCCTAGCGATCCTTCGCAGTGCCATTAGTAGGCGGCGGAGGTGGCAGAAAAGTTACTCCAGGGGTAACTGCGTTTCTGAATGTTTATCACGCAGAAATGTATTATCACAAAGAGTGCTCTCTGTCTGTAACGCTTATTGAAAAAGATGTCCATCTTTTCCGAGGCAGAAAAGTAAAATAAAGTGAATCAAAAACAAAAATTATAGCTTCAGTCTTTCTTCCAAGTGAGGAAACAAAAGTTTTCGCCATAAAAGGCTACAAAACTTGAGCAGAGTGAATCTAATTTCTGTCACAAATCCATTTAGAATAGATAAATCCCTAAATATATAAACAAAAGATGGAGAGCCAAAAAATAAGCGTGAGGACATGAAGATAAGGTTAAGGATACTGTAACTACCTAGTCGTAATACCAGGTGACAACTAATCCTTAAAGCCGATGTGCGCGCATTAGCGCAAACGCAGCCCTGAACGGAGTTGTCGTGGGTAAGAGTTCACATCGACCTCACGGCTTGCTACCTCGATGTCGGCTCTTCCTAGCTTGGTGGTGATTCAGCCGCCAAGAGTGGGGTTGTTCGCCCATTAAAAGGGAACGTGAGCTGGGTTTAGACCGTTGTGAGATGGATTTAAGCTATAGTGGAGTTTTGTGGAAGTATATCAGTAATAGAT
>MEHH01000224.1 GCA_001940755.1 Candidatus Heimdallarchaeota archaeon AB_125 | reverse complement strand
AAAGGCGATCCGCAAGCACTTCCTCCAAGAATTGTGGGCGGGGTAGTAGGGTATGTGGTTTACCCACTTAGATTGAGCTTCGAGCTCTGTTAAATCTAGGAAAAGATTATAACATAATGACTTAAAATCTAAACCATGACAGATTATATCATCAAAACTTATCAAGAAGAGTTTATTGAAGACCAATTTAAAATAGGAACAGAAGTCAGTAAGAATTGGCAACTATTCGGTCAAACACCAGTTGATAGGTTAAAAGAAGCTTACTCACAACCAGATTTTGATCCTGAAACTAGATTATATTGTTTCAAAGGAGATGAGATGATTGGTTTTCTTACAACAAGAGTGATTCCTGAACAAGAAGAAGGAAAAACAATTGCTACAATCAGTCCTCCAATGGTTTTAGAGGGACATGAAGAAGCGTTCAGTCTACTATTATCTGAAGGAACTAAAACACTGAAGAATAAGGGAGCAGAAATACTCAGATTCTTTGCTAACGATACATGGGGAGAAAGTGCAGTGGTTCCACAAAAACATGGATTTGAATTTAAGCGTGATACTGGTTACCTTGTATCGCAAAAAATGAGTGATATTAGTACTATAGAAGTCAAAGAAGAAGTTTTACTTTATGATAAAGAACGAGACCTTGATGAACTTGTAGAAATTTTCGTCAAAGAACTTGGAATGACAGAAGAACAAGCTGTTCAGAACTTTGAAGTCATAGATACTTCTGAGAATATACTTGGTCATTTTGTTATCAGAAAAGACAATAAAATAGTAGCAAGAACATTTGCACAAGTCAATCCAGAACAGAATGAAGCCTATGTTGGTTATATTTATGCATCTGAGGATAAGTTTAGGCAAGAACTTGTCTCCAAAATTGTAAATGAATGCAAAGAAAAAGAAGTTGCAGAACTAAAATCATTCTTATTCGGTGGAATGATGGAGAAACTAGAAGACTACAAATCTATGGGATTCAAACAAGAAGGTAAATCATCAATGTATGAAAAGAATCTTTGATCTCTTTTCTCTTAATTTTTTTACAAAAAATGTTTTAAGCTAACAACTGACATATGTTATTATGCATAAAGCTGTTAAGATTCTTCTAGTCATATTATTACTAGCGATTATAGCTGCTGGTTCAGTATTTCTAGCCTTTTTCTGGAATGACCTTGCATTTAATCCTGGAAATCGCTATGTTTCTGATAATCTTAATTACATGAATGTAATTTATGAAACTAGATCAGATAATTATGCCTTCAATGAGGGATACAGTGAAACTGTAAGTTGTCCATGGGGATTCATTCATAATGGATTAGACTATTTCTTCATAAATAACACTAAAGTTATTGCAGCAACTCCTGGCCTAGTTGAGGAAATTAGATGGAGAGATTATGGAGAGGGTGTAGAGAACAGATTTCACGTCAGTATACAAATTCGTTTTAACAAAAGCATAACCTTGGGATATAATTTTGAACCTTGGACCCAAAATCCTTTAGATAAAGATAAACAATTAGCAATGATTTTAGTAGAGGAAGGAGATTGGGTGGAAATAGGTCAAGAAATTGCACGGTTTCTGTATGTTCAGTCAAGTGCTCATATTCACTTTGATATAAGTTACAAACATAATCAGGTTTGTCCTAAACCATTCTTTTCATCAGCTGGATATAGTGAAATAATGACAATGATCGGTCTATTTCAAACTAGTTGGGAATTATGTTATCATTAATTCTTCTTCTTTAGTTCATCTTCTACTCTTTCTTTATTTTCTGTATGAAGTTCAATTGAAGGATCTAATTCTACTGCTTTCGTATAACATTCCAATGCCTTTTCTAAATCTCCCTTTAGCTCATAAGTTTCTCCTAAACTATCCCAAGAATTAGCATAATCTGGACCGATCTCAATTGCTTTATTTAGGTGTTTAAAAGCTTCATCAAGTTCCCCAAGTTTCAATTTAGTATACCCTAGATTATTCATAGTAATATAATCTTGAGGGTCTAGCTCAAGTATCTGTAGTTGACATTCTACAGCTTTTTCGTATTCACCCCTTTCAAAATGCAACTCAGCTAATCTAATCCAAATTGAAGAAGCATCAGGACTAAGTTTAACTATCTTGTAGTAGTAATCAATCGCTTCATCAAAATTTTCTAGTTCTTCGTTCAAATCAGCAAGCATTATTAGTAATCCTAAATCTGATGTATCCAAAGCTTCTCCTTTTCTAAAAGCTTCAAGAGCTTCAGTATATTCTTTCTGGGATTTGTGTAAATTACCAAGATTGAACCACACATCAGTACTATCAGGAGCAATCTCAGCTGCTTGATGATAACATTTGAAAGAATTTTCAATGTCATCTAGTTCAAAGTGATAATTACCTTGAAGTAATAGAGCAATAACATCTTTAGGATCAACTTTAAGGGCTTTTTGACAGTATTCAATAGCTTCAGGAATTCGTCCAAGAGATCGATATATGTTTGCTATTGCTTTATAAGATTCAACATGATTAGGATCAATTTTGAGAATATCTTGAAAACATGTCAATGACTTCTCAAATTCATATTTGTCGTAGTATTCAGATCCTTGTTTAGTTAATTCTTCAATATCTTTTTTTTGTTTATCATCAGTCAGATTAGTCACCAACCCTTTTTGCAAAGAGAGGTTACTAGTTTGCTTTTTAACTCTATTTTATGTTGTCCTTTTTTGTCACAAGCTCGATTGAAAATGTTTATATATACTCTATACTATACGTAATTTAGTATCCGTTTGTTAGTATAACAACAATCCTACAAAACAACAGAAAAGGTGTAAAAACTTGTTCAGAAACATCAAAACATATCGAGAAGGAGCACTGATAGAGGATGAACAAATCAAATCATACGTTGAAAGCTTTGAATCTGAATTGCTCCGAGGTATATCAACACTTTCAGCTTTGTCCATAATTCAAAGACATCCTGAAGAGGGAATTTATGGTTATCAATTATTAAAAGAACTTGAACAAGAGACAGGCAGAACTCTAATAATTGAAGAAGGAACACTATATCCTATTCTTCGAAAATTAGAGCGAGATGAACTTTTAGAATCAGAAAGGAAAGAATCAGGTGGTCGTCCTAGAAAATACTACAAATTAACAAGTAAAGGAGCAGAACTATATCAGCATATGGTAGGATTTTTCTCCAAACTCCTTGAAGCTATCACTCCATTGATGGATATAGAGATCAAACTTCCTGAGAAGAAGTTCATATACTGTCCAAATTGTACTAATAAAATTCCACAGGATGAAGATGTAAAGTTTTGCAATATTTGTGGATTAAATATTGATGGATTGTCAAAATGAGGTTATTAAAATGAATATAAATATCGAATCAAGAGAATTGATTAACGCTTTTAAGTCTGAGGTAAAGAAGAAGTTACCCATATGGCTAACAGCTAAAGTAGGTGAACTTAAAGACTTCCTAGATGAATTAGAAGATCATATTTGGGACAAAGCTACAGAATTAGCTGAAGGAGCAGATCCAGAAGCTATGCATGTAAGAGAAGCAATTGTCCAAATGGGATCTCCTAGAAAAATAGCCAAAGAATTTAGAACAAGAGGAACTCCAAAGTTTTTTGTAACAGAAGAACTTTGGCCTTGGTACTATAGATCTCTGATTTTTGCAGGAATAGTATCAATCTTGGTCAACATGATTACTATGGCATTCAAGCTAGGAAAGGGAGACACAGGAGCTATTGTAGGAAATGCATTCTGGGAAATGTTTGTAGGCTTCGCATTTGCATTTGCAGCTATAACACTACTATTCGTACAATTATCTTACCAGGGATTTTTACCTGAAGATTTCAAAAGACTAGTAGAGGAAGAACCAAGGAAACATCCTAAGAAACCAAGGAAAGGAAAACCAAAGAAACCTAAAGCAACTATATCAACTTCAGGCAGCTATCTGTTTGAAGCAATAGTTGGATTTGTAATTGGAGGAGTTTTAATCTTCTATCCATTTGCATCCATTAACGAACCCTTCATGGCAACTTACATGGTAGGATTTGCTTATTGGTTAAAGCTTGTAGGTGGTGCAATGGTAATTGGTGGAATCATAAGGTTCGCTCAAGCATTGGTTGGAAAACGTCTAAGATTTCAACAACTATTCATAGCTTTACATATAATTCCAACAAGTCTAAATCTAGCATTGTTCCTACGATTGCATTTCAATCCAGAACTAATACAAGTTGCTCTGCAGAATAGATTCACAGCTGCTAACATTCCTCAAATCGTTAAGATAATTGTCATTTTAGGTGCAGTCTTTAGCATTATTGGGATGTTTGGAGAACTAGTCAAGGTAGCTCAGCTGGAAGTTTATGGTTTTACAAAAACTGATGCCAAGTACAAAAAAGTAATCCAAATTAAGTAAATCTATTTTCTTCTTTTTCTTTTTTTCATTTATCACTTTAAACAATATTAAATATCAGAAATCCATTATTCAAATTGGAAATTATGATTGTCTCTTTAACTATTGGTACTTTCATTGCAGGAGTCCTCATTGAAATCGTTAAACGTATGGGTGGGCAAGCAGCTGCAGAATTTATTTACAAAAGAGTAAAAGCTAAATTCAAGAAGAAGCACAAGAAGGACATTGAAGAAGCGTTGGTTACTGCTGATAGTTTAGATGAATTTCGAGAGATTCTTAAAGAAGAACTTGGCCCATATGGTGTCCAAGATAAAGAAATTGACATAATGATTCTTAAAGGAGTTCAAAAATTATCAAAAGATCATGATATTATCATACAAAAAATTGACAAACTTGAAGGATTAATCATCAAATTATCAACCAGTATTCTATACGAGGCTCAAATTACTGGTTCAGAAGTACCAATTGAAATGAGTGAAAAGCTTTTCGAAAATTATCTAAGTGGAGATGAAAAATCAGAAAAGCAGATTGAAGAATATATCAAAGATGGTCATTACTCACCAAATTTTGCTCAAACATTAACTAAATATGAACCTTTCAGACAGGCTTAT
>MEHH01000223.1 GCA_001940755.1 Candidatus Heimdallarchaeota archaeon AB_125 | reverse complement strand
GAAAAGGAAATTCAATTCTTAAAGAATGAACTGTCTGTTTTGTCTACTAATTGTTCTAAAGACCAAAAGGGTTACAGCTTGCTTTCATACCGAATTTCGGAGATAATTAGAGTTTTTGAATTGTATCAAATGTTTCTTGAGAAACTAACTAATGATGAGATTGTACTTGAAAAAGAAGACCCTACAAAGAAAATAACATTAGACGATATTCACAGAGTTGATGAAATATTTGACCCTGAAATTAAAAAAATTGAGGACGATATAATTGATTTCTTCTCTTTTAACTCTGCATACTCGACAATGGATGAGTTATTCCTTGAGATTTATGTTTACTTCTTTACTAGAAATGTTTTAACACAAGAGAAAATCAGACAACTCACTGGATTATCTTTAGGTAAAGTATCTCAGATTATTGGTGCTTTGATTGAAATGAATGCTATTGAGGAATTGGATAAAGTAAAAATGCATGATATCATTCCAGAAAATAAATCAAGACAAAAGATTTACTCAATGAACTCGATTCAGATAAGCTTCTTTAAATCAGCTCTTAACTCAGGGAATAATATACTCAAGAGTTATAATCATTTCAAAAGTTTAAGAGATGAATTGAAAATTAAGAAATCTAAACTTAAGAACAGATGTGGTTACAATGAGGTTCTGCAAGTTCTTGAAAACTATTTTAAATTAATGGGATTTTTCGATAAATCTGTAAAAATTTTTAGGGATCTAATCTGAATTTCACAAATTACTAAAAAGATATAATTATTCAAGCAAATATGTTGAATACTATATTCGAAGAATCGGTGTTTGATTTGAATAAAGAAATGATGGAACTAGAAGATATAATACAAGCTATAGAACTCTTCTGTAGGGGTATAATCGACTGTGATTATAAAAAATTTTTCAAGTATTTCATCCAGACGCGAAATCAATTGTTGTAAATCAAAAAACAGATGAGATCATCTCTTTAACTAGAGAGCATTGGAAGGAGACACATGAAAAAGGATTATGTGATCCGAACATTGAATCAGAGTACAAGATCAAAACAACAGAATTTCATGGTACAATAGCCTATGCTCACGTAGAGATTGTAGATAAATATGAAGACTATAGAGTAATTTATACAGATTTCCTTTCTCTAATTAAACATAAAGAGAAATGGATAATTGTAAATAAAATAGGTTATGGGGAACGAAAATGATTACTCAGGAGCAACTTGTCAATATTATCGTTAAATTTATTCGAAAAGAAACTGGGTACACCAAGAAAGCAACCTTTGGTATTGGGTAAGATAAATTTTACATTAAATCACAAGAAGAACTAGGTGAAGGTGAAATCAAGATTATATTCGAGTATTTTTTCGAAGAAGATGGGTTCTCACAATATCCGAAAACTCATGAGATTGAAGGATATTTTACACTTGATTTAGATGGGGATATAATCAATTGGTCTATGGAAGAAGTTTTTACTGGTCCAGCGTCAACATTGGGACCTTACAAACAGAAGGAGAACAAAGAATAATAGTATTGTAATATTTTAGAAAAAAGAACGTGAAACTAGTTAAACGATAAATTTCTATGTGTAGTATCCTTGGGATTCCTTCTATCTTTGAATAATTTCTTATCCATTTGATGTCAGAAAAAAGTTACTCTTTCATTGATTTTCTTTATTACTTTCTTATTTAGTATTTTTGTGAACAATACTTTTAGGTGTTATTACCTTACTTTTTTATTGGTGACATGCTCAAATGAAAAAAAGAGTTCTATTAGTTTTTACGATTCTTTTGTTGTTTTCTTTACAAATGAATATGAGTTATACATACTCATTTCAAAATCAAGAAGAAAAAAATCTGGTAATCAATGCGTATGATTATTCTAACTGGTTTTGGACAGATATTGAAGTTTTAACTGGCGGAGATGATGATTCATTTAATATAAAGATGGTTGTGGATGAAATGAATAATATTCATTTTATTTGGCAAGATGATACAGATGACCTTGCTGGCTCTGGTAATGATCGAGATTTATTCTACATGAATTGGAATTTTGCAACAGATACCTGGTCTAGTATTGAGGTGGTTTCTACTGAAGGGAGTTCAACTTCTGAAGGTGGAAAATTAGCTATTGATACTGTTGGCAACATACATGTAGTATGGGTGGATTATGCAGATCTTTTAGGTGCAGGAGGTACAGATGTGGATGTTTTTTATCGTATGCGTTCAGTTTCGGGGGTTTGGTCCTCTTATGAACTCCTTTCTGATGTAAGTGATTCAAATGCTCAAGAATTAACAATTATTGCAGATAGTTTTGATAACATTTATGTTGCTTGGTCTGATCCTACAGATGTTGGTGATTTGGGAGGAACAGATCGTGATATCTTTTATAATGTATATGATGAAGGTACAGACACATGGAAAGGAATGACTTTAGTCTCTGAAGATTCCTCCTCGGTTTCAGTGGAACCTTGTCTAGCTGTGGATAGTAAAAATTATGTTCACCTTGTTTGGACAGACAGTACTGATATTTTAGGGGCAGGATCTGATTATGATATCTTTTACAAGAAGCTTTTATCATCTTTCTCAATTTGGTCTTCAACTCAAGTTGTGAGTGAAGAAAGCACAGATAATTCCCGCGATGGTAGTATGTGTATTGATAGTGAAGATTCTATACATGTTGTGTGGTATGATGAAACAGATTATCTAAGTTCGGGGTTTGATCTTGATATTTTTTACAAAGATTATGATTCATCAAAATCTTCATGGACACCTACTGAAGTTTTATCTGTTTATGCAGATGCACCTTCCGCTTTACCTATCATTACTGTTGATGACTCAGATACTCTACATCTGGTTTGGGAAGATCAAACTGATTATGGAGGTATTGGTTCTGATTGGGATATAGTATATCACTATAAAGATAAAAATTCAAATCTGTGGTCTCAATTAGCTTTAGTTTCACTTGATCCTGATTCTGAATCTTATGTTCCTACAATCTTGGTAGATAAGTTCAATCACATTCACATTGCTTGGTATGACAATACAGATTATTTAGGTTCAGATGCAGATTATGATATTTTTTACAGAAAATTTGTTGGTCCTCCAGAGGTTACTATCCTTACCCCCTTTGATTCTGGTATTATTGAAATTGGTAATTTGACCTTAACATGGCAAGAGGTTAACAGTGCTGAGAGCTATCAAGTTTTTAGAGATCGAGCCTATATTTATTCAACTAGTTCCTTATCTCCTATAGCAACAGTTTCAGAACTAAGGTTTACAGATACTCTGGATTTAAGTGGAGATTATTATTACACAGTAATAGCAACAAATCGATTTGGTGAAAGTGATTCTTCTAATATTGAATCAGTTACAGTTTTAGAAAAATCTGGATTATTCCAGTCGTTTAATTTGGGAGAAATCTTCATACTTGCTGGTATTTTGGGCGGAGTTCAGCTGATATTAACTACAATAGTGATTGTATTAGTAAAAGCTGGACCAAAAGTAAAAAATACTCCAAAGACAGGCAAAAAATAATTTTCTTTTTTTTTACATTTCATTAAGTGTTTCTCTAATATATTTTAATACAAACTTACGATATTCATCAATTTTGCAATATTTCGAGATTTGTTCTTGATCTTCAAAAAATTCTGTTTGAACAACACTAACAGTTCCATGAACAATTCCCCAAATGAAGAAAGATACTTAAACGCATTAAATCTTCATGTACTGTGGTTAAACTATGCCTACTCATCAAAATCATGCAAATGAAGTTCAAAAAGAGTTAGTAAAACTTGGTGTAATTACATCTGATTCAAATATGATTAGCTATAAGCAAATTGTTGGTGGAGGGTCTGCTAACTCAATTTATGAGATGATTTTTGAAAATCCTTCTATAAGCTTCATTCAAAAAGTTAATACATACAATGAAGACCAAGATGTACGTCATGAGTACACAAATCAAAAAATTCTATTTGAGAATTACATCAATGTTCCACAACCATTCTTTATGAAACTCACACCTAACTCAAGAGATAATCCATATCTTGTTATGGAAAAAGTAGTTGGTCCTAGATTAGTAGATGTAAAAGAAGAAAATCCAAGTCAATATGAACATCTTATTGAGAAACTACTACTTGAATTATTCAAAATACACAATTTGAATACTAAGCTGTTCCCTAAGTTATTATTTCCTGACATTCAAGAGAATCCTTTTACTCTAATAGATAGAAAACTGCATCTAATCAATTTATACCTTGAGAGATATCTTGAAGATCTGGAAGAACTTATTCCTGTTGTTAAATGGTTGGAGAGAAACAAAGAAAGTTACCCTTGTGAGAGATTGGTTATAGTTCATGGAGACTATCATTCGTTCAATATTATCGTTCAAGAAAATCAAGAACTCAAAATACTTGATTGGACAGGGATAAAGATTAGTGATTTTAGAATGGATGTAGCTTATACTGCAACTACTGAAAGCTATACAAAAGAGGATGGATTGTCTGCAAAAAGAAGAATGAAAAATGTAGAACTGATAAAGAATAAGTATGAGCAAATTTCTGGAGTCAAAGTCGAAGGCATATCTTATTTCATGATTTTGACGTGTATGTTTAACCTGGTTAGACTATATAGTCAGATAAATAATCCAGAAATAACCGGTGAAAATGAAGTAACTAAAGATTTCTTTAGATCTGTTTATGACTATTTTCTGTTTCTTGTTGATATAATCAAGGAAAACTGTAATGTTGAATTTAAACAAATCAAAGAGTATTTTGCAGAAAAAAATTAACTTAATCTCCTTACAAATTCATTTGGCTGAATAGAAAAATATTTAGTATTTCTCTAAATAAACACTCCATGGAAGGAAAGATTATTTTTATTTCTGGTTCTACCGATGGCATTGGTAAGCAAGCTGCTCTTGAATTAGCTAAACAAGGTGCTCATATTATAGTCCATGGAAGAAACAAGGAAAAAACAAAAGCTGCTGTTGAGTTCATCAAAACAGAGTCAAAAAGTGAAAATATCGATTATGTCTTAGCAGATATGTCTTCATTCAAGCAAATAAGAGCTATGTCAGAGATTCTTCACGAA
>MEHH01000222.1 GCA_001940755.1 Candidatus Heimdallarchaeota archaeon AB_125 | reverse complement strand
AATGCAGGGTTCGGCTTTTTTCAGTCTAATTATGGGATTTGGTTGTAACGTAGCTGGAATAATGGCCACTAGAACTATTAAGAATCAAAGAGATAGAACTGCAATGATCATTGCTAATTCCTTTATTCCCTGTGCAGCTAGATTAGGTGTTATAGCTTTTATCACAGGTATATTCTTTCAACCTTGGTTAGCAGCTCTGATTATGCTCTCTTTATACGGAGTTAGTATCCTTCTGGTTTTACTTACTGGATTCCTTTTCAAGATTTTTTACAAGAAGGAAGACCCACTACCACTGATTATGGAGCTACCTGAATATAGACGACCAAGGATAAGAAATGTCTTTCACCTAACCTGGGAAAGAGCAGGAGTTTTTCTTAAGAAAGCAGGAACTTTTATCTTCCTGGCATCAATACTGATTTGGTTTATTAGCCACATACCCTTTGGAGCGGCTCCAGAATATACAATTGCTGGATACATTGGAAGAGGATTAGCTGTTATCACTAAACCTCTTTTCGGTTTTGAATGGAAAATGGTTGTACCTTTACTGTTTGGAATACCCGCCAAAGAAGCAATTATTTCAGCTCTAAGTATACTCTATTCAGGAGGTGGGAGTGTTGTTACAGCTCTAAAGGCTAGTTGGTCAATACCTCAAGCAATTTCCTTCTTACTATTTCAACTGACATATGCACCTTGTTTTGCAACAATGGCTACTATAAAATCAGAAACAAAAAGTTGGAAGATGACAGCACTTGGTTTCTTCTATCCATTAATCGTTACTATTATACTAACTGTGATAGTATTTCAAATATTTTCGGCATTTATGTAGGTGAATAGAATGACAAAAAAACAAGATCAAACTGAACCTTCTTTCTGGAGTAAGACCAGAAGACGTATTGCAAGATTCTTTTTATCGCAAGGGAGCTGTAGTGGTTCTTGTAATGATTGTGCTGTTTGTCCTATTATTGATAAGGAAAAATATACTTTTGAAATAAAAAAAAGAGAGTAAAAAGAATTTAATGTTCTGTTTTACTTGTGAATTTGAAATTCTTAGCTTTGATTGGTGCAACCATACTTCCTATACCCATCATTGAAGCTGGTTGTCTTAACTCACTTCCAATTTCAATGTCTTTCAGGAACCTTGGTAGTTCATCAGTAAATCTCATGTTCTTCGCAGAACCAACAATTTCACCATTCTTGATTATGAAGAGGCCATCTTTTGACATACCAGTAATAGAACCAACTGGTGGATTTACGTAGTTTGTATAATGAAGATTAGTAACTAACAATCCATTATCAATATTAGAAATCAGATCTTCTTTTGATACACCACCAGGTTTCATGATCATTGCAAAAGGAATTCCAATAGTTCGACCAAAGAATGAAAATCCGCAACCTTTAGGTACTGCCCCTAATCTGGCTGCATGAAGTCTTGTATATGAATAATTCTTTAATATTCCATTTTCGATTACAGGAAATCCTTGAGTGGCTAAACCTTCAGCATCTATAGGTTTTGCACTAAGCAGATCAAGATTATGTGGATCATTCAAAATGGTTAGATCTTCATCGAAAACCTGTTGGCCAATTCTATCATTTAAGAAGCTTCTTCGAGTTATTAATTGCATTGAAGATGTAGCAAATGCAGTCATTCTAATAATATCTGCAGCTGCTTGATGATCAAAAACAACTTCGTAATCACCAGGCTCAATTGATTTAGCACCTAATCCATTGACCGCTCGTTCTGCAACCTCAATTGATTCTTTTTCTATGTCAAGTTTGTTGAAAAACCTTGCTCCAAAGTTACTATTTGATCTACTCTCTTCTTCATCCTTCAAAGCTTGTGTATTTAGAGTAGTACTAATATTGGTTGAGGGATAATCTACTTCAATATCCGAAGAAGATGCAAACAAAACATGACCATCAGATAAGAGGAAATTACCAGATACACCAGCAACCTTTTGATCAACAGCTTCTCCAGCAATAATTCCAGATTCTATTTTATCCACTATATCGTCAGGTTGAAGATTTATTGCACTAGGATCATTTAAATTAAGTTTTGAAAATTGCTGTTTTTCTTTCAAGATACCTGGATACATTGGATCAGGTGGAACCAATTTTGCTACTTTTGTAACGTAGTTAGCTAATTTTAGTATACTTTTCTCAGAGAGATCATTTGTCACTGAAGTTGATTTCTGTTTGTCCTGATATACAACTGTTAGCTCAAAATTACGCATAAAATCTACGTAGTTTTGTAATATTTCTGAATTAGAGAATCTAGAAGCATATTGCTTAGCAATACTTGCATTTACATAGGCTTCTGCACCAAGCTCTTTCACTCTTTTTATTGCTAATTGGGAAAGTTCAAGAAGTAATTCTTTTTGTTGTTCTATACTCATTTTTATCACCCTGAAAATATATCTACATTCTTAAACCGAGAATGAGGTCCTCCATGTGAAACCCACATAGCTTGCATGTGTGGTGCTCCTTTACCACAACTTGGTCCAAGTCCTTCAATTGACCACTCTTTAGTCATCATATCTAGTCCTCCCCAAAATTCAGGAGTTGCAGCTTGGTATAGTGTGTTCTTCAATGGTGCTACAATTTCACCATTTTTTATTTCATAAGCAATCTGAACTGCAAATTGGAAGTTGGTTCTTTTATCATCAATAGAATGTGACTTCCAACCAATACCATAAATTCCTTCATCAGTTTCTTCTATTAGTTCTTCAATATTTTTAGGACCTTCTGGATCAGGTTCAAGGTAAAGATTGCTCATGCGAACTAAGGGAACTCTATTGTATCTAGCTATTCTAGCATTGCCGTTGCTATGCTCTAAGCCAACAATTTTTGCTGTTTGTCTATCAGATTGGTAACCTTTGAATATACCCTCTCTAACAACATCAAATTTCTTGGTAGCAACACCTTCATGGTCATATTTCTCATGACCTAAAACATTAGGCATTGTAGGATCACATACAAGATTTACTTTTTCAGAACCGTATTTGTAATTTGAGCCAAGTTTGTCTAGGGTTAGAAAACTTGTTCCAGCGAAATCAGCTTCCCATCCAAGAACTCTATCTAGTTCTGTGGGATGACCTACACTTTCATGAATAGTTAATCCAAGTTGAAAAGGTTCTAAGATAAAATTTGTTTTCTGAGGTTTTGGAGCCTTTGCTTCTGTTGCCAAGATAACTGCTTCTTTTGCAACTTGATCTGATTTTGTTTCAAAATCGAATTTTTCTATATATTCATAACCTCTCATCTCAAATAATCCTTCATTTCGAGATTGATTATCTTGAGCAATAGCTATTGCAGAAACTGATGCACCTGAAAAAAGCTCTTCTTGAGTAATTCTTGTACCTTCACTATTTCCATAATCTAAGAAAACTTCGTAAAAACTCATACTATTACTTCGTGATTTGATTATGTCTCCCTTCTCCATTATGATTTCATCAGATAGTTTTAGTATCTCTATTTTTTCTTCAATCGGAACATCAAAAGGATTAATTTTGAAAGCAGTTTTGTATTTATCTTTAATAATAGGTTCTTCAGTTAGTACAACAGGATTCTTTTGAACTTTGCTAGTCGCTTCTGCTTCCTTTATTGCAAGGCTAGTGATTTCATCTACTGTGCTTTCTTCAATTACAGCTGTTGAAGCGAAACCCCATGCACCATTTTTTATAACTCTTACACCATACCCTTTGTCGTCATATAATCCACATGTTTCGATTTGACCATCTCTCGTGGAAATATTCTCGTTTTTGTAACCAAAAGCTCGAACTTCAGCAAAAGAAGCTCCCTTTGATTCAGCTTTGGATATAGCTTTTGAAATTAAATCATCCATTTATATCGATGTTGCAGTATCTTTAGTATTTAAAATTATTTCGTAACGAAGTTATCTTTGTTATATGAAAACCATTATATTGAAACTGATTTTGAATTAGAACATGCATAGAGTATTCATGATTTTGAGTAGTGCTGATGATGTTGTTCATAGAGAATTAAGTTTTCCCTATGCATATAATTCAAAGAAGCAAGCTTGGATGGACGAGGTCAGAGTAATTCTCTGGGGACCAACTGAAAAAATGGTTGTGGAAGATAAAGAGTTTCAAGAGCAAGTTATGCTACTTATGGTTGCAGGTGTAGAAGTTATTGCATGTAAAGCTTGCAGTGATAATTTTGGTGTAAGTGATGAACTTGAAAAAATAGGTATAGATGTTCGATATGTTGGAACCTTCGTTACTGAAATGTTGAAAGATGGTTGGTATCAATTAACTTTCTAATATCCTCTCAGATATACCCTTGCAGTACTGCTTCAGTTGTTACAGTATGAACTCCTTTCTGAATCCATTCTTCTATTAATCTTCTAGATTCTTCTTCCTTAATCCCTTCAATTGCATCTATAACAAGATAAATTTCCAAATTTCCGAAATTAAGAAAACCTTCAATAGCTGTTTTAACACAGTAATCTATAGCTACACCATAAATGACGATTTTTTGTGGTTTAATTAATCCAATTAGTGGCATTAAATTTGGGTTCGAAAATGCACTCAAAGATGTTTTTCTAATGATTATTGGTCCTTTAGATGCAATTATTCTTTCTAGTTTTTCATCGGAATAAGTTACAGGATCTATCCATTGTGTTAAATCAGATCTTGTTTCTATAATCTTTTCTTGACCAGGATCATTTTGCATACAATGAGGAGGGAAAGTCTTATCATAATCTGGATTCTCCGATTCAATTTCTGGATCGGTGTCTGTATGAAAATCAACAGAACCAAGAATTCGGATGTTATTCATTCTCGCATGTTGTGTTAGTTTCTCCAAATTCTCTTTAAGATTTTCAGCACCGGGTACATATAACTTTCCATCAGGATTCATGAAGTCAACCTGAGTATCAACATCCCAAAATACGACTTCTGTTGTCATTTAAATCAACTTAATATATTCTGCTTGCTCTTTAAAAAGATTGTATTTGGTACTTTTTTTCCTATTCCTTTCTTAAACCTCTGATATGTGGTTTTAATTCAGCATAAGGAATAGCACCTTGTCTAACAATTCTTGGAGGTTTTGATTATATGTCAACTATTGTTGATGGTTGCCCTATCTCTACTACTCCTCCATC
>MEHH01000221.1 GCA_001940755.1 Candidatus Heimdallarchaeota archaeon AB_125 | reverse complement strand
GTTGTTTTGAAGAACTGCTACTTGACTGAGAATTTGTTTTAACTTCCCATAATCTTGTACCATTTCATCATATTTTCCCTTAGTTAGATGATGAACTCCTTTTAGTCCAAGATCTATCATACTTCTTGCTTTTTGAGCATGTTTTTCTTTGCATAGTGACTCAGCAAGAATCAAAATCAGTGAGATGTCTGTTTTTGAAATATCACCTTCTGTTTTTTCTGTAAATCGCTCTAAATTCGCTATTACATTTTCATATTTTCCAAGACTAAAATTCAACCTTGCTTTTGTATTGAGAACGCTTTGAACACCTCTTTCATGGTCAATTTTTAGAAATAATCTTTCAGCATTATCAAGAAACTCAGAAGCAAGACTTTGTTCTAGTTGATTTGCATATACTGAACCAAGGTTTAGAGAAACAGTTGCTTCTCCCAAGGCATCTTTTAGTTTTCTTCTTAGATTTAAACTCTGAAGATAGAAATCAATAGCTTTGTCATACTCACCTAAGTAAAAGTACAATCCACCCAAACTCGAGAGAGTATGAGCTTGACCTTTCTCGTTCTGATTTTTTTGATCAAATTCCAATGCAATCAGGAACAGTTCTTTACTTTGTTCAAAATTTCCCTGTTCCAGCTGTAGATTTGCTAGATTATGATAAATAACTGATTTGTTTTGATCACTTAAAGAATTTCTAAATTGCTCAAGGATTTCAGAATAAATTTCTATAGCTTGTTCGTTTTTTGCCATTCTTCTAAGGATTTTAGCATATTCAATCTTCGTATCTATTATTTCATTTTGAGGAAATTTGTGATTGTCTAGAATCTTAAGAACCTCAGTAATATGTTCAAGAGCTTGCTTATTCTTCGTTAGAAAATAGTATGCTTTTGCTAGAACAAAATGATTATTCTTTATTTCAGTAATACTCAAATTCTGATTTTGATCTAATCTCTTGTTTGCGAGATTGATAATTTTAGTATACTCGTTATTCTGAAACATTAATTGAATATCTTTTTCCAAATAGTCAATCATTTTTCCATCATCAAAGTGTTAGGTAAATATTGCTTAACTTCTATCTTCTAATACTATTGTGTTGGCTACGAAATCACCGATTCTTCTTCCTTCAGCATTACATAGAGGTACTATATAATCAATACCAAAAAGACCAAGGCAAAGGTTTCGAACACATGCTTGTCCTGCTGTTATGGGAAGACCTGTGTCATAATCAACGACCCTTAATTTCATAGCAGATTTCCCAAAACCTCTTCCAGCCTCAGGTATGATGTCTCTAAAACATCCTAGAGGTGGGCACAAGCTTGAGATACAACCATCTACGAGTAATGCAAAACATCTGTCAAAATAACCTGCCTTTAGTTCAATATAATGTTGTTTAGGAATACCTCCTCCTCCTACAGGCATGGGTTGAGCTGTAGTATATGGTTGAGGTGGAACATATTGAGGTTGTTGAGCAGGTTGTTCAACTTGAGGTTTCTGAGCTTTTGGAGATGCTTCTGAACCTGCAGCTAGTTGTTTTCCACAACTTAAGCAAAATTTATCTTCTGGAGATGTAGAATTTCCACAATTTGTGCAAAAAAACTTTTTTGACATGTTAATTTCACCTCTTAGTACAATGTTTGTTAATATTCAAGTATTTAAATATATTTTAGAAAAACGGATTATTAATTAGCTTAAACGGTATTAGAAGCAATTTATCTTGATTCTTTTATAATCTTAGTATATGATTTCACTAGATTCTTTCCAACTACTGGAGAATCAAAATTTTTCAGGGCATGTTTTTGAGATTTGAATGCAACTTCTTGACTCTTTTCTTTATTTTTAATTATCTCAAGAACCTTGTCAACTAGTGCGATTCCATCCTTAGCGGGATACAACCAATCACATTTTGGAGGAATCATCTCATTCATAGGTGGTTTATCAACAGCTATCACAGGTGTCCCAGAAGCCATAGCTTCAATTAGAGGTGTTCCAAAGCTTCCCTCTTCAGCAGGGTAAAGCAGAATGTCACTTATATGGTAAGCTAACAGTAGTTCACTATCTTCAATATATCCTGTTATAATAACTGAGTCTTCGATCTCAAGGTTTACTACATCTTCTTTTATTTTTGACAAGAGTGGACCATCACCCACAACTAAAAATGTAATTTTAGAATTTCTCTTGAGAATTTCTGGGAAATACTTAACCACCCCATGTTGTGATTTTCTGTTAATATACGGACCTTGAATAAGTATTATAGAATTGCTTTGATCTAAGTCATATTTATCTCTGAAATTTTCGATGTCCTCTAATTTGGGAATCAGTGAGAAAATCTTACAGTTAAGCGAATGAGGCATAATGATTACTTTCTCTTTCAAGTTTTTTGAAAATCTCTTTATTTTGTCAAGTAATGAAAAAGAAGTTGTTATTATTTTATCACAGTGTTTGACTAGTTTTCGCAAAAGTCTGGAATATGGTCTTTTTACCCATACTCTTGATTTGAGATTTCCTGTAGTAACTGCTCCATGAACTGATACAACCAGAGGTATGTTGATTTGCTTTTTCTTCTTTGCTTTTGCAAAATAATATGCAGCTACTTCAGTTGCATGTATGAGAGAAATGTCAACTTCTGATTTCAATTCAGAGTAAACATCAAACGCTTGTCTCGAAAAACTTCGATGGTTTCTAGCATTGAAATGAGTTAGGGTACTATAAGCACCTCTTGCAGAAATTTGCTCTGGAAGATAGTAAAAATGGATGCTTTCTCTATTTAGCAATTCGTCATCTGAAGATAGTTTTGTTGTAGTTGCTATGTAGATATTTATTCCTTGATTTGCTAATGACTGAACTAAAGAATAAGAATATCTACGTAATCCCGCCATAGGTCCAACATAAGGAGGACCTATCTCTATCGTAGGAATGAAGATAGAGAAATCCATATGAAGAATTTCAAACTGACTACAAAAGCATTTTGGTGAGATTTATTTACTGTATTTCAAATTTTGACATACCGCAATAATAAAAAAAAGAATAGCAATTGTAATATCATATGCTTGATTTAGAAGATGAAATTTACAATCAAATCTATGAGAATGGTTTTTCATCAAAATCATTGTTGTTAATTAGAGAAAATTCAAGTAAAATATCTACCGAATTCCTCACTGACATCTTGGTTGAAAATATTAATATTCACACGCAATATAAGATTCTAATTGAATTTCTTACTGAAATATGGAATAACAATACTAACTCCAGTACAAATTTGCTGAATTATATTACAGGTGTACTGCATAAACTATTCTACCTTGGTCGAGAATATCCATTAGGAAAGGATTTGCCTGATCATTTAACAAACGAGATTTCAGAATTTCATAAGATGTTATGCGATTTTAAACTAGAATGTTTAGAGGAGGGAATTTCATTACAAGATGAATTACATAGAGAAATAGAATCGTTTGATAATCTTTTTGAAATTATAGATAAACACTCTGGATTACCTCAGAAGATTAACGAAATGTTTCGTATAGGTTCCTTATTGTTTTACTTATTCTCTCAAAATGAAAATCAAATACTCAGAAATATAGATGAGCTTGCCCTTTATCTTTCGAGATGTTTGATCTTATGGAGAATGGAAGTTTTAACTGCCGATGAAATTAAGGAGTGTTTTGAACAAGCTACGATAAAGTTCTCTGAAGAGTTAAGCTTAAACAAGTTTGAAAAGATATTAGCTTTGGAAATCCAAAATTATCAATTTTTACAATATGGAATCAACCATGAAATGGTTAAGATAATTGCAAAGACATTTTATGAAATATATATGAAAAAAAGAGCTTGAGCATTATCAATATTTCTTACTTATCATTTACATAAGATTTTAGCTCTTCAGAAATTCTTGATGCCTTTTTGATTTCAGGTGCTAAGTAATTCAATAAATCTCTGGGGATCTCCTTTCTACTAAAAATATTTTGAAGAATCTCATCTAAGACATCTGTCCTGAGGTTTGGATTTTGCAACATTTCCTTAACAGTTGTTATTTTCATACTTGAAGGTAAATGATCTTCCAAAGCAGTAATTGAAGACCAAGCTTGAATAGTTGAATATACTGTCATATCAGGTGTGACAACATCTAAAGCCATTCTAAAACGCCATTTCTTGACTTCTATTGGTGAGTTATCTGTAGCAATAGCTCTGCCTAATTTCATAGCATTTTCTTGATTTGGTTTCCGATTATAATCTTCGAGCAAGTTTCTTACTTTGCCTTTTGTGACCTCTTTACTCACGTAAATCCCCATCTTTATCTAATTAAAACTAGTACTGAGGAATATATATATCTTGCTCTTTAAAGTTCTAAAAGTGATAGTTTCGAGAAAAACAGAACTTGTCACCTTCTTATAATACACCATATGTTAAAGATGAACTTTGTGAAAAAGGTGGGTAAAAACATGCTAGGATAACCTTTTGGTAAGGTTACACCAAAGAAACACTAGAAAAAACATTCTAGATGGTTGTATAGGTCGTAAAAGAACTGAATTTTGTAAAGAGGGAAAAAAGTGAAAAAGTGTAAGACACAGAGGTCTTACCTTACTCTACTTAAGATTTGAATAGATTGTAGAATGCCAAAATGGAGTAAATAGCTGTTCCTTTCCACAAAATATCTTCATCCACATCAAATTTTGGATGATGATGAGGGTGAATAATACCTTTTTCTTCATTATATAATCCAAGAGCAATAAATGCTCCTTTAGTTTCGTTAAGATAGAAGGCAAAATCCTCTCCACCCATAGTAAGATCAACTTCTTGAACTTCATCAAGTGTTTTTAGAATCTCAATTACATCATCAACACTATCATCATGATTGATGGTGGGTGGATAGTATATTCCTCCTATTTCAAATTGAATAGAGCCTTCACATCTCCAAGCTTGACTATACCCTTCGACAATCTCACGCATTCTTGTCATAATGTGATTTCTGACATCGTTACTGAAAGTACGGAAGGTTCCTTCCAATCTTGCACTTGAAGGAATAATATTGTGTGCATCACTACCTTCAAGCATTGGAATGGAAATAACTGTTTTTTCTAATGGATCAATTTCTCTGCTAACTATTTTCTGAATAGCATTATAAATATCAACCATT
>MEHH01000220.1 GCA_001940755.1 Candidatus Heimdallarchaeota archaeon AB_125 | reverse complement strand
TAAGAAAAAATCTAATCCGAACTAGTTTTAGCTAGTTCATACTTTTTCATTTTTTACTTCCATCAAAATCAAAAAATTTAGTCTATCTTACCACGAGAAAATATCTTTGTGTGGTAAGATTCTAGATAGTTTGTCTTTTTTGCTTCATTAAAGGAATTTGAGTAAAATAATATAATAATAATAAAGAAGAATAAGAAATAGGGATAAACTATTAAAATTGTTCTCTCTTTCTAAATTGAGAACAATGCTTTTTATCAGAGCACCTGGAAGAATATGCTTATTTGGCGAACACCAAGATTATTTGGGTTTTCCCACAATTTCTGCTGCAATTGATCGCTATATATTTATTACGGGTACTCTTTCAGCTTCAATGTCGGATTCAATATCTTTTCACGTTTCTCAGCCAGATATTGGTCAACTTGACCCCTTAATCTTGAAAATCCCACCAGAAGATCAATTATTGAAATACGAAACAAATCGTGATTATTTTCGATCAGGGATTAATATTGCAAGAAGTAATGGTGTTGAGTGGCACGATTCATGGGCTGTTACATTAACGGGAAATATCCCCATCAGTGCAGGAGCATCCAGTTCCTCAGCATTAATCATTGCATGGCTTACATTTCTATTCCATGCTGGAAATCAAGAGATATCTCCAGAAATGCGTGCTAATTTAGGTTATCAAGCAGAGGTACTAGAATTCAATGAAGCTGGTGGTCAGATGGATCATTTTACGTCATCAATTGGGGGTTTTTTATACAATGAATCATCCCCAGTTTTCATTTCCACATCTATAAAACAGAATATTGATGGACTAATATTAGCAGATTCTGGGATTAAGAAGAATACTGTTGAAAATCTAAAAATGATTAAATCACTCTCTCTATCATCCTTCAAGCATATAAGTGAGATCAAACCTGATTTCAATCAATTTTCCACAACTATTGAAGAAGTTAAACCTTATTTGGAATCACTATCACAAGATGAACAACGGATTCTTGTTGGACAACTTGAAAACAGAAACATCACTCAAAAAGCTATGCACTTGCTTAATAGATATGATTTAGATTCTCAAACACTAGGGAATCTACTACTGGAACACCATGAAATTCTTTCAAAAAAGATTGGTATATCCGTTCCAAAAATTGATGAGATGGTAAACTTAGCGATACAAAAAGGAGCATTTGGAGCAAAAATTAATGGTAGTGGTTTTGGAGGAACAATGTTTGCTTATGCCCCAAATAATCGAGAAGAAATTGTTCAGGCATTTCTAGATGAGGGATATGATTGTTATGCTGTTGAAATAAGCAAAGGAGCTGAAGTAGTAAGCCGATCATAGAGGTAAGATTATTTACCTACATCCGAAACAATAACACGAATGAAACAAATAAAAGCAGTAATCCTAGCGGCTGGAAAAGGAACGCGGCTTGGAAAATTGGCGGATGCTATTCCAAAACCTCTATTAAGGCTTCACGGAAACCCAGCATTAGAATATATTTTAGATGGTATTGCTAAAACGGGGATTGCTGATATTTGTTTGGTTGTTGGACATCAAGCTTTCAAAATTGAAACATGGGTAAATCAAGAGTATCTAACTAATTTCCACATAAATCCTTGGAGAAGGGAGTTGAGTATTAATTTCATTCACCAACATTGTTTGAATGGAACTGGAGGAGCATTACTTCTAGCAAAAGATTGGGTAGGGAAAGATAACTCCATTGTAACGTATGGGGATATATTGTTAAGTTGGAGTGTTTATAAACGAATTTTGAATAAATTTCGAGAGAAAGAAAAATATTGGTTTTTAGTTGGCAATACCACAGATGATCCCTCTTCAGGAGCTGCAATATATTACGAAGATGAATTGGTAATAGAATTCATAGAGAAACCAACCAAAAATTCTCCATATACAGATTTGAATAATGCAGGATGCTATGTATTTACTTCTTCAATTTTCCAATTTCTGGAAGAAACAACAGTATCCCAGAGAGGAGAGATTGAATTAACTGATCCAATTATCAGGAGAGTGAATGAAACTAAAGATGTTTATCTTATAAGAACTAAAGAGGAAGAATTTTGGTATGATATCGGAAATGTCGATAGTTTCTACAACTTAAACAAAACTGTTAATTGGATTAAAAAAATCAAAAACACTTGAAAAATTCCTGTAGTTCTTATAACGTAAGACTATCATCTTATTCAGTGCAGCGTTGGGCGTTCAAATCTCTACTCTCTTACAATGCATGTTCATGTTTTGTTATTAGGAGCATTTAGAAAATTAAGAAAAAAGCATTAGACTAATCAGTTTTTTCAAAACACCGATAACAAATTTTGTGTTAATCTTACCACGTAAATAGATAATTGTGTGGTAAGATTTTTTCTTTCAGAATATCTCTTGTTTTCTTTGAAGATGTAAACTCATTCCTTCTTCAATGTCACTTCAACTAGAATTCTTACAATCAAACCTGCTACAAAACTTATAGCAACAGGTACTAAAGATACTTTCAGTAGAATTATATACTGTTCCATTGTGAAAGAGAATATTGTAGTTGCAGCGAATAATGCTCCTATTATAAACGCATAAGATATGAAGACGATAAAAATCATCATCCCTATTTCTTTTACAGGAGTCAATAACCCTGAGAAAAGACTTCCAACACCAAGACTAATCCCTATAATCCATAAAGATGCTTGATACAACCATGCTCCTGATATGAAGAATATTACTGCAGCTATAATTACTCCAATAGCTGAGAAAGCGATGAAGAAAACATAAGCATAACTAGGCTTTCGTTTAACTTGAGGGGGATAATATTGTTGTGGTACAGTGGTAGGACCAGTTTGAGTGGCTTCTATGATCGAACCAAATTCTGTGCAAAAACTAGCATCTGCTTTAAGCTTCTGACCACAATTAAAGCAAAAACGAGAAGTTATGTCTGTGGAGCTATTTATGTTAGAAGTCACTTTACTCATAAATCTAAAGTACTTATTTAGGCATAATTAAACTTTATCTATTTTAGATGAGATTCTAATCTTCTTCCTCTTATTTTGAGTTGTAAGCAAAAGAATAACACTGATTAAAAAGAATGGAACCATCATGTTTGTTTCGAAAGGTGATTTCTTTAGAGGGTAGGGATCTTGAGCTTCTGCCTCTCCATCAATATCATATGGTGCGTTACTTATATGTTCATTCCAATAATTCCCTTCGTTATAGAAATCAGAAAACCATTTGTTTCCACTACCTGAATCCTTAGCTTGCGAATTGATGTTAGGTATATAATCCCCTAAACAGTTATCTACAAATTCATTTCGATAGATTATGTTGTTAGAAGTGTATTGATTAAGGAAAACTCCATAATGATGATTATTTCTTATAATATTAGCAGCAATCAAACAATAACTGGCATTGTAGAATAATATCCCATAACCTTTATTGTCTTCTATTACATTATTTTCGATATTGCAATCATAAGAGTCAGATACAAAAATTCTTCCTGATTCTATGTTTGAACCATTAGTGCACTTATTGTTTTCAATTATGATATTATTAGAACTGTGTATACTTATTCCAGAAGAATAACATCCTTCCATTATGTTGTTTTCTATAAAAAGTGATTTTGAATAACTGACCTGAATTCCTGAATTACAATTAGTAAATGTATTTTCTTGAACATCACCACTTGAACAACCATAAAGAAGAATTCCCCCAGGATAACTACTACTTTCTGATATACTAACTGAATGGATCCATGGATCATCAACAAAATACATGACAATTGAACCTTCAAGATTGTTGGTAAAGGTACAACCAACAACTATTATAGAGTCTCCATAGTATGCACTCAATCCAGTTATGCAATCAGAAAATTCTAAATCTATGACAAAGATACTACTACAATTTATTAAAATCAGCTGACCATAGATATTTTCGTCTATATCTATATTGTAAATGTTTTTGAAAAATCCAATTTCCTCAGAGTTGAGTGTATTATTTTCTACAGTATAACTGAGGTAATCCTCCAATTGGTGGTCATCAGAGCGAAATTGAATTCCTCCATGTGTAAAATCGTTATTAGTTATTATTGCTCCAGGACTATCATAAATTCCTAATCCTTCTGAACTCAAATTAATGATATTATCGTTAATCAGGCAATTAGGACTGTTGAATAGTCTTATTCCTGTAAATTGAGAAGTAATTGTATTCTCTTCAATAATTGAACCAGGAGATTGATCGATGTCAATTGCTCCATAAGAGTTTGAGATAGTATTTTCTACAATTTCTATGTTAGAACAATTGTTAACATCTATACTCCCAGAACTGTAGTCAATTATATTATTGGATACAACAACATTAGTAGCATTCAAGAGAGATATACCAATGAGGTAGAGACTGATTGTACAATTTGCTATAACACAGAATTTAGTTGTGTCAATGATTTTAATCCCAGGAGCATGATTATCCTCAACAAGATTATAATCTGTGATGAGAAAAGGAAAAGCTTCAGTTCCATTACCTTCAAAATTCAATAGCTCAAAAGCTGTATCGTTAAGAATTTCTAAACCTGAAGTGTAGTTAAATGCGGAAAAAGAGCTCTGTTCAGAATTATCAACTAGTGTTTGAACAGGAGAAGATGACGAATGTATAAACATAGGAAGTAGTAAGATAACTAAAAAGACTGGAAACAGAGCTTTTTTAGGCAAATTTATCAAATTAGGTGTTCTCAAAACTACTTATAAGTATATTCTCAAAAATGATTTTTCATTAAATCGAGTAGAAGCAAGAGAGAAAACAACTTGTGAATCTTACCACGTAAAAAAATATTTGTGTGGTAAGATTTTCTTGTTCAGTATTTTTTTGAGTTTTATTCTAGTGATAACTTTTTAAAGTCAAACAAGAAATTTGCATGGTGTACTATTCAATGAAGAAAAGTTTCATAATAACTTTCATTCTTCTTTGTTGCTTTATTTTACCTATTCCTTTGAATGTAGATGCTAAACCCAGTGTTCCTGTTTTAGAATGGTCTATCCAACTTAAAGGAAGTGATACAAATTTAGTCGATTTTGATTCTGAGGGTAATTTACTTGTCTTTCATGATGGTGATTATAGTCTTCATGAGCTTCTGACATTTTTTACTCCTGATG
>MEHH01000219.1 GCA_001940755.1 Candidatus Heimdallarchaeota archaeon AB_125 | reverse complement strand
TTTCTTCTTTAATTTCCAATTTTTCTTTTTTTACAATCTTCTTTAGCAGAGCGAGAATTTCTTCTTCCTTAAGGCTTTGAAACTCAATCACTCGCATATTTTTTTTAGCAGATTTCAAAGAAGAAGCTGAAGGATCATTTGCTGTACAGATGATAGGAGTTCTTGTTTCAATTACAGCTTTTGCTAAAGCACTCCCTCCACCTCTATCTTCATTACCAAAGAGCCCATCCGCTTCATCAACTAAAATTAGTTTTTTGACTCTTGCTCCTTGAAGAACTGTTCCCTCAGTTGATGCCTTTCCAACTAGAAGCTCAACCGCTTTCTTATTTCTTTTATCACTAGCATTTACTTCTACATGTTCAAAGCCGTATTTCTTTATTAAATAGTACACAACACTAGTTTTTCCTACACCAGCAGGTCCTGCTAAAAGAGCAACTTTCTTCCTTTGTTGGTTCCAATTTTTTAGCCAGTTTTCCAATTTTTGAACTGACTCTTTGTTACCTACAAAATCTTCCAAACGCTCAGGACGATACTTTTCTACCCAAGGAATAGCTTGGTCACTATCTTTGCTGGCCATAGATGTCATTTAGAACTTAAATGTTTCAATATAAAAAATATGTGGGTATATGGAGAAAGAAGTTTTTTTACTCTTCTGAATCTTCCTTTTTACCTTTAGATTTTGTAAAGAGCATTTTCCCTAAGATACCACCAGCTACTCCACCTGCAAGCCCTATTAATGGAACAAAAATAAATGACCCTAGAACTAAAGTTGCAAAGAAAGTTCCAAAGAATCGTCCACCTGAACCAAAGAAAGCGGAAGTCATTATTGCAAAAATGAAATCTAGAAACAAGAAAGATAACATTGCTGACCAAGCACCCGCTCTTAATCCTCCTCTTGAAACTAAACCACCAGCAAAAGAACCAACTAACCAAATAACAAGAATCAAAACATAGACTCCTCCATTTCCTAATGTATTATCAAGACCATAAGTTTGCAAAACTGGAATAGGAATTGGAATGTTTATTCTCATAAATATATTTACAACTAAAAGTGAAAGAAGCATTAACCAAAAATGGCCACCAGCTCCATGATCTGCAACTAGTGCAGTATTAGCAAGTTCTAGTGCTTCAATACCTATTGTAGGCCAGAGAACCAACATGAGTAAGACAACTACAATAGTACAAGTTACAAAGCCGATTAAGGATTTGTAGATACGTCTGAGGAACATATCAATCACATTAATTTGGATGCATTCATATTTAGACCTTTGTATTCATTTTGAAAACTTAATCATTTAGCTAGAATAAGATAGAAAGGCACGTTAGAGATGCTTGGCATTTTTCAAATTCACTCATATTCAATGAAACTACATCAAAACCAGCATCTAATACTGCTTTTTTTGCGAATGAGTATTTATCAGACATAATCACTGTATCAGCTACAGGTAAGCAGTTTATTGAATAGTATTCTTCCTTTGGAATTATCACTAATTTTAGATTCTTTAATAATGGATGATTTTTGTAATCAGCTGTTGTAATAACAGTTTCTTTACCAAGATATTTTATGTAACTTTTGAGATGAACTATATCTAGATTGGTAATTGATGACACAGTAATGTCCATCCATGATCTTAATTGTTCCACACCTTGTTGGTTAGTTCTTTGAGTAATTCCACACACCAATTTGTCAGGAAGGTGTACTACATCTCCACCTTCAATTGTAGCAGGATCAGTAGCTCTCTTTACAGAAAAATGTTCTTGCAATAATTCTTCAACATCTTCATCCTCCCCTCTTCTACTTTCAATGGCCATTCGAGTAATTAGGGCTTTTGTTCCATGCACAACAGCATTATCTTCCACAAAACACGAATCTGGTAGATGGTCTTTTGGTGCCAATTTAATTAGTTCTAATCCTAATTCGCTAAGTGTGCTACAATATCTTTTATGTTGTTCTTTTGCTATAGAGAAGTCCACTGTATGTCCCAATGGATGAGAAGTAACACAGTTGGTGTAACTTTTACCTGGCTCACGAACTATTGCTTTCTTGGTATTCATTTTGATTGCAATGAAGAATTTGGGGGATGAGTTTAAATATTTCTATTTTGCATCGATTCTTATGATATTGATAGGTCAGACGGTTCAAGCATTTAAGGGGCTTGGGTGTGAACACATTATTCGCTTAGCTAAATCACTAGGAATAGAATCATGTGAAATAAATCCTCAAGGCGTAAATTTAGAGAACAAAGATAAAATAATTGAAGCTGTTGGAAGTATGAAAACTACTTTCCATCTCCCTGTTGAAGGAATAGAAGGATTCGATTTTGCTTATCCTGAAAAAGAAAAGGAGATTCAAGATATAATTAAGTTGATAAATGATCACAGAAATGACCTCAATATCATTTTGGGAGTTTTTCATCCAGTTGAGACACATGGAAACTTGGAAACTTTATTAAAAAACTTAAAACAGCTTAAAATCCCCCTAGTTGTAGAAAATATTCAATTAACTTCAGATGAAGAATTTATTGAAGCTTATAGTCTGTTCAAAAGAGAATTGGGAGATCAACTTAAGGGATGGTTATTCGATGTAGCTCATTCATACTTGCGAAATGGTCCAGAAAAATATCTTGATTTATTGGATAAGATGCCATTTGATGAATTAGAAGAAATCCATCTATCAGATTGCACTGAAAACGAGGATTCACATTACTCTTTTGGAGCTGGTGTTCTTCCAGCTAAGCAAATCCTTCGGGAGATTAAAAAAAGAGGTTTCCGCAAGATAATTGTAAATGAAATTGATGCTTATCCAAGCGTATGGAGTGCAATTGATTCCTATATACAGGTTGCAAAAGTCTTCAAGAAACAGTTGTATTTCAAAGTAGTTGCTAGAAAATTATTTGTCAAACCATTAGTGCAGAAGAAACTCAAAAAAGCAAACATTACATAAAGCTACTTTAGGAATTTTTCTTGATAGATTTAATCAACTGAAAAGATAAATCAATCCATTTGAGATAAGAATTAACTGTAGCTCTCGCTGAAACAGCGTCTTTTGCCTTTATTTTTAAAATCAATGATGAGTCATGTTTGTCAACTAAAACTGTAGATCTCTCATTTGGATCAAAATCAGTTTCCATGAGTAAGTTGGTGTATAGTTGGTTGCAAATTTCAAGATCTGATACTTTGATTTCAAAATGAATATCTATATCAGAAATATTATTTTCTTGAATTTCAATCACCATCCAATTTCTCAATATCCTTGTTTTGAACATTTCTTTTTATTATTCTCAACTTAATTCTAGGTCCAGTTTGTTTGTTATTTTTATCCAAGAATTCAATAAAAATAATCCCTTCGTCCTTATCCAAATAATCTGCATAAACAGTTACATATTCTTTATCTTTAAATTTCTCAATAGATACATTACTTATCCCAAGGAATTTTCGAAGAATTTCCTCTTCAACTGGATTCTCTAGAGTTGAAATCAAAATCGAAACCGCAGGCTTTCTTTGTCTTCTTTTTTCTAGATAATCCCTAGATAATGTCAATCCTCGAATTTTGATTGCATATGATAATTCTTCAATTTCATCAGTTAGAGAAAATAATCTCACGAAATTCGGATTACCTTTAACTGAATTTACTATAATTGCTGTTTCGTAACCTTGATTTTTCATAGAAGTTAAACAAAAGATTTCATTTGCAGACCCTCTAGGAATTCTTGAAGAATTCGGAACCATACTAACCATATCATGAATAAAGGTTCTTGTTTTGTTTGTAGGAGAGCGTGATGTTGTAAAACCTATTTTACTCATTAAGTTCACCATTCTTCTGAGTTTTAAAATGTAAGTATTTTAAACTAAAACAAAATAAAACAAAAATTGAGAGGATTAGAAGTCTTCTTTCAATCCTTCAGATATACGAGTAACTCTTCGAGTTATACTTCTTCCAGCACTAGTGTTAGGTTCCCAAGCTCCACCTGCGAGTTTTTCTCCGCATTTAGAACACTCCCATATACCAAGACCAGCTCTTTTCATAGTCTTCATTTGACATACAGGACACTTATAGACAGCTTTGCTTTTGTTTTCGATTTCTCTAACTCGTTTCCTGATAGTACTACCGTACCTAGCACCATAACGTCCTGTTGAACCAACTTTTTTTGTCTTTGGCACTTCTTACACCTCTTATTTCTTCGAGAGGGCCTTCATCAGCTCTTTCCTTAAAGTTTTCGATACCAGTAAACTTTCTTTGAGTATTTCTTTTATCTCTAGGGGAGTATAAACACCTAGTTTTCCTTTTTGTACAGACACTATATGATCATCTTCATCAAAACCGAAGGTTATTCTTGCATCACTAACTCTTTCTTCCTTAAAATTAGCATCAAAGATTTTGTGTTTACCAAGTTTATACGATGTTACTGATACTGGGTAATGATTAATTATTAGAGGTTCTTTTTCTTCTAAGATTTCTACTTCATCATCTTCCCCGATTTTTACTTTTGGTATTTCAGCAGTCGCTAGAGCTGCTATTGCTCCAAGAGCAGCAGCATCAAACAGATTACCAGCATCATTTAAGATGTAAAAATCTATGAACAGTATCCAAACAGATTTTTCAGGAATTACGCATAATTTTGATAAATCAAGACTGTGAGATTCTCTTATTGCTCTATCAGTCACTCTCGCAAGTTCAATTGCTGCTACTGAAGGAGGACCACTTTCAAAGAAAGGGGAAGCTAATGGAGAAAGTTCTGCACTTGTTGTAATAACACCTGAGTCTGGAGTATCTGGAAAGGGTTTTCCCAATATTGCTTTAACTCCAACAATTAATTTAGTATCTCCAAGTGTAACAACTGCTGAGCCTTCAGCTTTTCCAACATAATTTGTTTCAATACTAACCTCTCTAAGTTGATTAAATTCTCTATTATCAGACCTTTTGTTTTGCTCCAATTGGAACAGAATATGATCTTTTTCTATTTCACTTATTACATAATTGTCTCCCATTTTACTCAGCTCCTTCTTTCTTCACTTCAGCTTTAGGGTCTTCCTTTGGCTTTTCTTTAACTTCAGCTTTAGGGACCGCTTTGACTTCAGCTTTAGGGACCTCTTTGACTTCAGCTTTAGGGACCGCTTTAACTTCAGCTTTAGGGACCTCTTT
>MEHH01000218.1 GCA_001940755.1 Candidatus Heimdallarchaeota archaeon AB_125 | reverse complement strand
ACAGTAAACAAATAACGGTCAATATCATATACAATAACAGGGCCTGCGAACTTAGCATCGCGAGCAAGATAGTCAAGTTTATCACAATCAATCGGTCCATTGATAATGTCACTTAGAAATTTTCTATCTGGATTTTTAGCTAATCGTGAGGAAATTCCTGTTAAAACCCAATCATCCTTATAGGTATAAAATAGAGGAAAGAAACAAGTTTTTACTGCTAGTTTCGCTAATTCCATTGACTGATCTGGGGCATACCTTTGACCTAAATTACATGGAGAATCCACTAACATGAAAGCTGGTCCATCATGTTTCAAACCTGCTTGAACTTTAGCCATAAGATCTCTTGGATATGCAGGACTTGCTGTAAATGTTGGTATGTCATGCGAAGCCATTATTTCAGCCAGAGGTTTTTGCCATCTAATCTTTCCTGGAATAACTGATCCAGGAGGACTAGTTGTTGTAGCAGCTCCTTGTGGGGTTCCACCAGAACGCTGAATTCCAGTATTATGAACAACTATGCCATCTGCTATGAAATTATGTTCGTCTTCCACTCTAAGATCGATTGTTGGTTCTTCTTTCACAAAATCAATAGAGATTATTTTCTCTGTTCTAAAGCGAGGATTATCTGCTAAGAAATCTCTCTGTTTTACCTGAGATAGATATTTCTCTAAATTTGGTTTAGTTCTTTTGCTGAAACAAATATATCCATAAGTACTGTCTTCTAGTAGTTTCCTATATACAACAAAAGTTCCCTTTTTCTTCGTTTGTGTATGAATTTTTCCAACTCTATAATCAATAGTTTGTAGAAGCAATCTCAGAGTTTTGAGGAGCTCAAAGCTTGCTGAAACATATCTATTGCTTTTTCCAAATGCATATCCATCAGATAACATTAGACCCTTAACAAGACTTTCTTTTTCTTCATGTGTGATGGTAAACATCCAAGAAGGGATTTTCTTATTTTTAGCTCCTCTTCCTATTTCCAATGAGTCAATAAATTTAGCTAAATTTACAGAAAAGAGATAAATATCTGTTTTTCCACTTTCAGATGGAGTTATTCCAAAAAGATTCTTTGATAATTCAATCAGTCTATTTCTTCCTTCTGTTTCTTTTGGTATAGAGAATCCAACCTCAGCTTTGTGAGTTCTGACCCATCCATCACCTATGAAAAGTCCTAGGAATTCCATAAGTTCTGGAGAGCTTCTTATTGGTATCTTTGCTTCATTTATTTTATTGACCTTATAGTCTCCCAATTTTGATAGAGGAATCTCACCAAATTTGAAACTCTTACCTTCTTCTGATTTTCTAAGGGTAACTATCTCATCTCCAACATCCAGTTTTTCGAGAGTTTTCCAAATAAGTTTGTTATCTTCTCTTATTTTGCTCCTTTGAACTGTAAGAAATGGATGGTTCTTGGTTGCTTTTATACTATGATGAGCAGTCACAAGTTCAAATACTTCTTTAATTCCATTGTCAAAGATTCCACTGCATTCTTTTAGTACTAGATCCCCTGTTTTTTGGTTCATTGCATATACAAGTTCACCTAGTTTAACATCTGTAACACGTTTTAAACCATCTTTTGTTAGTACATGAGAATCTAAACTCAAACAATTCATATAAGCTCCATTATTATAACAGACGTATAGGAAATCATGCCCACGTTCGATAGCACCTGAAAGACTCTGAAGTCCAATATCAAATGTTCCACCATCTCCTCCAAATACTATCATATTGACATTTCTTTCTTTCATTAAGCCTCTTCTTTGCATTGATTTCATGGCTTCTATGGCTCCTGAAGCTGTCGCAGCAGCATTCTCAAAAGCATTATGTAACCAAGGAGCATCCCAAGCTGTGTAGGGGTAAATAGTTGAAGCTACTTCTAGACATCCTGTTGCATTAACAAACATGTAAGGATCACCCAAAGCTTTAGTAGCTAGTGTTACTTGTCTTGCCATTGATCCAGCACCACATCCTGCACATAATCTATGTCCGGATGTAAATACTTCACCAAGCTTTGACCATTCTTGTAGATCTTTTACAGATATATGAGGTAATTCTATTTCCATTTTTCAATCAGCTCCTATATCCTACCCAATCAGTAGTTGAGTTCATTCCAACATCATTGTAATCCTTAGATTTTTCAAAAATCTCTTCAATTTCCGGAAGAGTTAAGACTCTACCACCAAGACCATTAATATATCCATGAAGTGAGGGAACATTTTCTCGTCCATATAGTCCAGAGGCAATATCTGTTTGCACTATTGTTCCAGGAGAACCGAAAGTTGCAGAGCGATCCAAAATTGTTGCGGTTTTCAATCCACTCAATGCTTGAGCAATATCTAATGTTGGAAATGGTCTAAACAATCTAATCTTAAGAGCTCCTACTTTTTCACCTTTTGCTCGTAATCGATCAACAACAGCTTTAGCATTTCCAGCTGTAGCTCCATAAGCCACTATAGCATGTTCTGCATCTTCCAATTGATACTTCTCGATTACTTCCATTCTTCTTCCTGAGAGATCTGAAAATTCTTGCATAACATCTTTTGTAACTTTGTAAGCATTTTGCATTGCTTCTTCTTGTTGTCTTTTTATCTCCATGTAGTAATCTTGGAGAACTAAAGATCCAAAGGTTTTATGTTCATCAGGACTAAATCGATCTCTTGCTATTCTTGAAGCAGGAATAAAATCCTCAACTTGTTGTTTACTTAATGTTTCAACTCTTTCTAAAGCATGAGTAACGATGAATCCTTCAATTCCAAACATTGTTGGTAACATCACATCAGGATGTTCTGCAATTTTAAAGGAAAGTATTGTTTCATCGTAAGCTTCTTGAGCTGATTCACCAAATAAGGAAACCCATGAAGCATCTCTGCAAATAAGTTGGTCTGTACATTCACCATGTATATTTATTGGTGCTGAAAAAGCTCTATTTGCAACTGCAAGAACTATCGGACACCTCATTCCTGAGGCAACATATAGAATCTCATACATTAAGGCTAAACCAGCTGAAGCAGTTGCAGTAAAAACTCTAGCTCCTGTTAAAGAAGCACCTACACATGCAGACATAGCACTATGTTCTGATTCTACAGGTATGAAACTTGTATCAACTTCTCCGTTATTAACGAAATCACTGTATCTTTCAACAATGATGGTTTGTGGAGTTATGGGATAGGCTGCAACAACATCTGGATTCACCAGTTTGACTGCATGAGCTACCGCTTCATCCCCAGTCATACCTACTACTTGTCTCACACCACTCATCTTGTGACCCTCTTCATTTCTATTGCATCTGAAGGACAGTGCTTACTGCAGATTCCACATCCTTTGCAAAACTCCATATCACAAGCTGCTTTCATATCGTCATCCATAATTATAGCTGAATCTGGGCAATAATAGTAACAATTCATACAGCTGATACATTTGTCTTTATCAATTATAGCCTTGAATGCTGACCAATCTCCAGTTTTATAACCATAAGCTGTATGGTAAGGAACTGTTCCTCCTATTGGGAGTTGAGAAGATCCCCATTTTTCTTTAGTCCATCTTAAAAATTCATCAGGAGCTTCTTTTGCCATTATTCCACCTCTTCAAACGCTTTAGCAATTGCAACAACATTTTTCTCACCTAAAACACCTTTAAATCTATTAAGCGTAACTTTAGTTAAACTCTCAAGTTCAACGATCTTTGTAACCTTAATTAACGCTCCCAACATAATCAAATTAGGTACATTTCTCCCTATTTCATCTTGAGCAATTTTCGACCCTGCAACTTTGTAGATGTTAGCATGAACGCCTTCAAAATATTTTATTAGAGAGTCTTTTTCTCCATCATAGTTGACAACTATTGTTCCTCCATCTTTCAGACCATCAGTAACAGGAACATCATCTAAGAGTGTTGGATCTATTACAACAACAATATGAGGTTCATAAACCTCAGTTTTTTCAGTAAATGGTTCTGGGCAAATTCGAGCATATGATGTTACGGGAGCACCTGCTCTTTCTGGACCAAAATTCGGAAAAGCATGTACATATTGTCCTTCTAAAATTGCAGCTTCAGCTAGCAATCTAGAAGCTGTAACAGCTCCTTGTCCACCTCTACCATTAATTCTTACATCAGTGATTTCAGCCAAATTTCTCACCTTTTACGTGTGAAGAATACTTCTCAAGCTGGACGGAAAATACGTGTAAATTAAAGTTATGGATATGTAACCTTCTAGCAGAGTTCATAAACCTACAGAAGCGTTGACATTTATTTAAAGGCTTTTTTATTTTATCAAAAAATAATATACTAAATCTGTGATAATTTCAAATGAAAAAATGAAGTTTGGAAGGAGAAATTTATCATTCTACTTCAATGGATTTTTCAATCATCATATCTGTTAAGTGATAATAGATTTTATCTATGTTTTGTCCAGATTTTGCAGAAACTTCATAATATGGGAGTTCATGTAGTTGATAGTGTGCTCTCTTTTTCTCAGCATACGCTAAAGCGTCTTCTTTGCTAACTTGACGTTCTTCTTCAATATCTGCTTTGTTACCTATTAAAATTGCAGGTATAACCTCTTCACAATTGGAATAAACCTCCTCATACCATTTGTCAAGATTTTCAAAAGATTCTCTGCTAGCAATATCATAAACCACTAGTACACCATAACTTCCTTTATAGTATAGAGGTCTTACATATGAGAATCTATCATGACTACCAGTATCCCATGTTTGTAGTTTTACTTGTTTTCCTTGGACTTCAATGTCCTTGACAGAAAATTCTACTCCAATTGTAGGTAGATATCTTTCTCTGAAGGTGCCAGTAGCGAATCGTAATGTAATGGATGTTTTTCCTACTCCTGGTGAACCGACAATTATTGTCTTGAATAGATAATCAAATAGCACTGTCATCACTATCTTAATACAATGAATTTCTTACTTAAATCTACCGAAAGTTGTAGCTGATATATTTCTTACAAAAGATATTTAACGACCTGTAAAAAACTATTCTTGTGAGTTTAGTAATTATTTTCGGTCCTCCTGCTTCAGGAAAAATGACTATTGGTAAGAAATTAGCTGAGATAACTGGTTTCAAGCTTCTTCATAATCACATCTCTATAGAACTCGCTCTTCAATTCTTTGAACATGGAACATAAGGTTTCAAAAAACTAA
>MEHH01000217.1 GCA_001940755.1 Candidatus Heimdallarchaeota archaeon AB_125 | reverse complement strand
ATCATCACCTGATAGCTTCGCCCTTTTAGACTCAGAATTAAATTTTGTTGAGGTAAACAAAACCTTACTGAAGTTTTTAGGTAAAACTAAAGAAGAAGAAATAATCGGGAAAAATTTATTAGACATTAATCCTGCAATCAAAGGAACAGGCAGGTATGAGGAATATTTGGAAGTTATAAAGACAGGAAAATCACTTTTCAGGGATGATTTTATCCCTGATCCCAAATTTGGAGATGTTCACTTAAATATGAGAACTTTCAAAGTAAGTGATGGGCTTGGGATTATTGTCACTGACATAACCGAGCACAAAAAAGCAGAAGAAGCATTGAGAACGGCACAAAAATATTCCAGGAACATTATTGACAGTTCTCTGGATATGATCATCTCAGTTGGCGAAAATCGCAGAATCGTTGAGTTCAATCATTCGGCTCAGGAAACATTTGGCTACGGTAGAGATGAAATTATAGACAAGCATATCGACATCCTCTATGCCGATACAAAGGAAGGGGAGAAGGTTTATGAAACTACCAGAAAATCGGGTCAATTCTCTGGTGAAATACTGAACAAGCGTAAGAACGGAGAATTGTTTTATTCCTTTCTATCTTCTTCAACCCAATCAAAAACAGAAGCATCTAGAGTTTCACTACATCCAATAGGACATTGATAACATGGTCGTCGGATACGCTTATATTTTTCATCAAATTCCTTGTGACTAAGCTTATCTATATCTTCAAATTCACCTGATTGCCAATTGCGAGTAGGATAGTGATCAAGATCACTCGATACTTTAACTAGCCAACTGGTTCCATGTTTATGAAGAAGATGACCATCATCTTTTGCATTTTTAGCTCTTTTAACAATATCTTTTCGAACCTGTTCAATGGAGGTTGGGTCACCATTCGAAGGTCGATTTGAACCTTTAAAAGCCACAGCTTTGAGATTTTTTGATCCAAAAACTGCACCTAATCCTCCTCTTCCAGCATTTCGAAAATTATCAGAAGCAGTACATGCAAATTTTACAAGATTTTCTCCAGCTGGTCCAATTGACAATATCCTCATTTTTGGTTCTCTTTCTAATTCTTTGACCAAAACCTCGGTTTCATAAACGAATTTTCCCCACAAATCTTTCGCATCTTTAATTACAACTTTATCGTCCTTTATGGAGATATAAACAGGCTTAGCTGATTTACCTTCAACTATAATCAAATCAACTCCTGCAAACCTCATCTCAGGACCAAGAAAACCTCCAGCATTGCTATCAAGATATAGACCTGTTAAAGGGCTCTTAGTTCCAATTGCATATCTTCCAGAAACTGGAATTTTAGTCCCTTGAATTGGTCCAGGAGCAATAATTACTTTATTTTCTGGTGAGAGTGGATCTATTCCAGGTTCTAATTCCTTGTATAGATAATAAGTAATGTACCCTGTTCCCCCCATATAATCATAAACAACTGATTCAGGTATTTCTTCTCTTGATACTTGCTTAGTTGTAAGATTGATTCTAAGAAGCTTATTATTCATGTGTGACTAAAAAAATTTATTTTTATAAGTATTGTTAAACATCAACCATTCTTCTAAATCTAGCTTGTTTTCAAGAAGTTTTCTTTCAATTGATAATAGTCTACATTGTTGAATGGACATACCTTGATGCATACACTACAACCATATTCATTTATAAAATAAGGCATGCATTTTGTATTTTCAACATGAGTGATTTGACCATTGGGATGCTCAATTGCTTTATCTAGAATGGCACCACCTGGACATTCTTTGATACACTTCTTACATTTATCACAATATTCTCTAACCCAAGCATGTTCATTTTCTTTGGATTCAGGAAGGTTTTCGATATTAGTATAAACCGCTGTTAGTCTAAAACGAGGACCATATTCAGGAGAAATAACTATCCCAGAATAGCCTATAAATGCTAAACCAGCTGATTGTGCCATCGGGGGGTAGAGTGCAGCACCCATGAGTGGATGTCCTGCATGAGCTGAGAATCCTCGCTTTCTGAGATACTTTGCTAACTTGTTTGAAACAATACCTAAATCATCATAAGTTCTTAAAACTTCATGAAGACATTTAACACTAGGAGCTGTGTCAATATGCTCTTTCTTCATCTCAAATCCTAATACTATGGCATTGGTATCTAGAATTGCTTTTTCTTTGAAGATAAGTTGGGGAGATATCTGTGTATACCCAATAATCCCAGCACCAAGTTTCTTCGCTAACTTCTCCAATTCATTCAATTCCTCTTCAGAAATTTCAGTTCTTGGTTCAGCTGGATTCTTCTTCAATGTATTTAGGACTTTGTGCTGGTTTCTAATGACTGAAAGCATAATAGGTGCAACTCTTGGTCCAAATCCTGATCTTTTACCATATTTTTCTCCTTCAGTCATTATTTCATATCTTGATGGTGAATTATCATTGTATTTGATATATTCTTCATTCTCCGATAACTTATTCTCTTTATCAAACAATTTGAACATAAAGTTCATCATTATAAAATTCTGAATTCTATCCATTAAAGTCAAGATTCCACCTTAGTGTCTTGAATTAAGAAGTAGTAGTATTAAGTTTTTTTCATGTTTTTTGTTTCTCGAATTTCTCTTTCAGCTTATAGTAATCAGTATTGTTGAAAGGACACACTTTGATACAAACAGTGCATCCATAGTTATTTCCGAAATAGGGAAAACATTTCTCATTATCAATATGAGTTACTCTACCTGCTTCTTTCTTAATTGGTGTTTCATATATAGCTCCAGGAGGACACTCTTTGATACATCTTCTGCATTGTTCACAATAATCTCTAACCCAGCTGTGTTCGTTCTCTTCTTTCATCGGGAGATTTTCTGCACTCACATACACTGCAGCTAATCTGCAAGTTGGTCCATTAATTGGAGTAATAAGTATTCCAGAGTATCCAAATTCTCCTATACCAGCATTGTGTGCAAGTTTTGGATAAAGAGCTAAACCTCCTAAGGGGGGAGAGGCATGTGCTCCATATCCCTTCTTTCTTAGAAATCGTGCTATCTTGTTTGATGCAACACTGAGTTTGTCATAAGTATACCAGATATTTTTGAGAGATTTTTTACTAGGAGAAGTGCCAATAATTTCATTGTCCATATTCATTACTAGAAGTATTGCATTTTCATAAGCAACTGCTTTACTTTCAAAAATTAACTTCCGAGGAACTTTAGTAAAACCTATTCCAGAGACATTGACAGTTTTAACAAATTCTTCTAACTCTTCCAAATCCTTCTTCTCAAATTGCTTCTTTGGGTTCTTTGGATTCTTTTTGAGATCAAAAACTGCTCTTTTCATGTTCTTCATGCATGTTAGGATATGTTTGATCGTAGTTCTAGTTAAAGGAACTTCCACTCCTTCTCTTCTTCCAAATTCAATGGGAATGTCAAATCTAGCTACGGATTCATCAGAGAAAGCAAAAGAATCCTCTAAATCATTAACTGAATCTTCTAGAGTATAAACTCTTTTTACCCTTGGTAATGCAAATTTATTAAAAAAAACTTTCTTAACTCGATTGATAAACGACAATTCCTGTGACATTCAAATTGGGCTACTCTGCTAAATATATTAAGATTTGCAAGAAATTGATAGAAATGGATAGAAAAGATTATTCTATTCCAAGATTCTCAATTTCCTTCTTAGTAGGAATTCCGTGTTCATCCAATCCTCTTTTCTTATAGACCAGTTGAAGAGATTTCTTGAAATCCTCCTCAGTATCAAAGGCTTTGCTTCCTTCAGCTCTTCCAGAAGGTAAAGGTTCATTCATAAATCTCGGAGGAAGAACATCATATTCAATAGGTTTGTAATTATCAAATTGATTGATGTTGAAGAGACGTTTAGTTATCCAAATCCTTTGAGCTATTTCCATCATTTCTTCTTTTGGTACATCTCTATCCCACATTGCTGAGAGCATCTTCTTTCTATCATCAAAACTAAATCCTCCCTTAATAGCATATGAGAAAGAACATATGATCAGACAGTCTGTGAGAGATTTGTAATCTTGTTGTTCAATTAATGAATCAACTACATCTACAGCACTTTTGTCCTTTGGTACCTCAGAAGTAGCTGGCCAACCTCGTAAATGTGAAGCTCCCACTGCAGCAGTTGCATAACTCAAACCCAAGCCTAGTCTTCCACGTGGATCCCAAGCAGCAAAAGGTAAACCTTTAACGTGTATTGCTAAGTGTTCTATTCCCCATTTTTCTGCGGCTTGTGCTACTCCTTCAGCTAGTATATCCCCGAATCCTTTTCTGTAAGCTATCATCTCTATCATTTCCAGAATTTTCTCTTTGTTTCCAAACTTTATTCCTTCAAATTCTGGTCCAGATAGCAATCCTTTTTCTACAGCTTCCATTGTCATAGCAATTGCACTCCCTGTGCTAATTGTATCCAATCCTAGTTGGTTGCAAAGATAGTTTGCATGAATCAATGTTTCAATATCACTTAATCCTATATTTCCTCCCAGCATTGCCATTGTTTCATATTCTGGTCTAGCTATTTCTTTCTCATCTGTCCATGGAAAAGCTGAAGCATCTAGTGTGCTTGAACACCCAATTGGGCAGTTGTAACATGGTTTTCTGATTGCTGTATATTTCTCATCTAAATCTACTCCACTTAATTTTTCGTGATCTTCAAACTCTCCACTTTGCCAATTGCGAGTAGGATATTGACTCATTTCGTTAGAGAAACCTACAGCATTACTTGTTCCATACTTAAACATCCCCGCTCCAGCATCTTTTGCTTCTTTAGTTCTATCTAGAATATTTTTTCTAACTTCTTCGATTTTATCTAAATTGCCAATGGTTGTTTTTCCTGAACCTCTTACTCCTATTGCTTTGAGATTCTTTGAACCACAAACTGCTCCTAATCCACCTCTCCCCGGGTTATGATGAAGAGCAGCTGTTGGACAAGAAATATTGACAAGATGTTCTCCAGCAGGACCAATGCAGATAACCCTCATCCGTGGTTCTTCTTCATCCTCTCTGATTTTGTCTTCAGTAGGATGAGCTAATTTTCCCCAGAGATGAGTAGCATCTTTGATTTCTACTTTATCATCTTTTATAGAGATGTAGACTGGTTTCTCTGCTTTTCCTTCAACAATAACTAAATCGTATCCAGCCATTCTAAGTTC
>MEHH01000216.1 GCA_001940755.1 Candidatus Heimdallarchaeota archaeon AB_125 | reverse complement strand
TTGTACTGGTAACACTGGTTACTTTACTTATCAAAGAGCCGTTATCATCATAAGCATATTCAATTGAACTATTAAGCTCAGCAACAGGATCGGCACCATCTATACAGAAGCTTATTACATCAGCTCCATTATCTACAGCATAGAAAATTGCTTCAGAGAGATTATAGGAACTATGTCCGAGAAATTTATCCAATGCTCTTAGATTCATCACTTTTACATTTGGAGAAACCCCGACAATTCCATAACCATCCATGTTAGCAGCTATTACCCCAGCAACGAATGTTCCATGTCCATGATAGAGTTCTAATGCTTCAGGACCAGGAGTATTATCTGCATAGTAGAAATCCCACCCAAATCGATCGTCAATATAACCATTGTTGTCATCATCTTTCCCGTTATCAGCTTTCTCATCTTTATTGATCCATTGATTATCAACCAGATCAGGATGAGAGAAATCAATTCCACTATCAATAACAGCTACAACAATATCTGGAGAGCCAGTAGTTATCTCCCAAGCTCCTTGAACGCTAATCCTATCCAATATCCAACACATTTCATCAGGATTAAGAATGAGTGAATTGCTTTCAACAAATCCACTAATAAAAATGAGAGAAAAAGTAATTGTGAAAATTATTAAAAATCTCTTTCGAAACATCAGATGTTTGAGATTTAGCATAAAAAATTATGAGAAAAAGCACTTATGAAGAGCTCTAGAACAAGAAAAAAAGGAAATTGAGCTAATCTAGCTTAATTTTCTGTATTGGTGAGAAGTATGTTATGTTTCCCCTCTCAACCATAATTTTTCCATCTTTAATTACATGTGAGAAATTCTTTGGATCAACAACTACATCGATATTTTCCAGAGGATTTTTATCACTGATAACAATGTCAGCTAGTTTGCCTTTCTCTATTGAACCAATCTTGTCATCTAGCCAGATAGCACGAGCTCCTTCAATGGTTGCAGCTTGCATTGCTTGAACAGGAGTCATGCCAATATCATCGACCATGAGTTTTACTTCCAAACCTGTACAACCATGGAAATTTCCAGGAGTGGCAGCATCAGTTCCAATAGCAATTTTTACTCCTTTTTCCAAAGCCATCCTGTGACTCTCTCTGGCTTGATTATAACATTCCATAATCTTCTTCTGAACCTCTGGAGGCATTTGTTTGTGAACACTAGAGCTAGCCAAACAAACAATAGCTAATCGAGTAGGAATGACATAAGTTCCTTTTTCAACCATCATTTTGGCAGTTTCCTCAGACATAAAACTTCCATGTTCAATAGTATCAATACCTGCTCTGACAGCAGCTTGAATTCCATCATCTCCATGAGCATGACACCCGACATGCATCCCCAATCTATGAGCTTCTTCTCGCATAGCAGCTAGTTCTTCATCAGTCCAGAGAACCATACTAACTTTAGACTCCATCCCATGAAGAACTCCTCCAGTTGTTGCAGTTTTAATATAATCTGCACCAAGTTTTTTCTGATCTCGAACTGCATACTTTACATTATCCACTCCAGCTGTTACGACCGATATTTCTCTATCAAAGTCTATCAAAGCTTGAGGTCCGATGGTCTCCTGGTTCCCCCATTGCCAGATACCAGTTTCAGCTCCAACTAATCGAGGTCCTGCAAAGAGACCATTATTAAGAACTCGTTTTAGAGAGGAAACAATCCCCTTGTAGCATCCAGCATCTCTTACGCAAGTAAATCCGCTAACTAAGTGTTTCTGTGCATTATCTAGAGCCATGAAATTATACATGTCTCGTTTAGTTCGCAACATTTCTCTTTCGTATTGTGAATCACCTACACCGCTAAGATGAACATGACATTCAACCATTCCTGGAAGAACAGTTTTTCCAGTAGCATCTATAATCTTATCATTTTCTTCTTTCTCAAAACTTCCTTCATCTCCAACCCAAACAATCTCTCTATGTTTTGAAACAATAGTTAAATTTTCTTTCAGTTTTCCTTCAATAGAATCAAATACATTACCTGATTTTATTACTAATCTTGAATCTTGAGACATAGATGATAGTTTAACCTCGTAATTTAAATTCTTCGGGAAAAGATAACTTACTCAAGAATAGTTAAAATGTTTCCTCAAGATGTCATCCTTTAACTTCTGATTCGTCTTCTTCTAGTAATGAAATTGAACAATATAGCTATTCCAGTAATAGCAATTATGCTTACTGATGAAATAATCAGCTCTTTTCCTTTAACAAAGTATCCTCCCGAAAATTTCATTGTTTTCTTATGATTTAATTCTGAATCATAAAAGAGCCTAAACATGTAATGTTCCAAAATACCTGTTTGTTCATCAATAACTATATCACTTTGAAATATATGAACTGAATCAGATTGAAAAACTTCTTTATGTGAGATATAGATTTCATTTTGTACTTTGAATATTGTTGCATTTGATAGATAGAGATTTAAGTAATCATATAGAGAAAAATCAGTTGCATCAACCTTAATTTTGAGTGGATATAGAAGTGATAGTGGCATAATAATGACACCAATCCATTTGTTTAGTAATGGAGCAGGTAAAGTTTCATTATATGTTACGGAAAAGTATTCTTCATATATACTTTGATTTTGATTAATATCCACTAGAACATCTTTCAAATCTTTTAGTATTTCCAACTCAATAGTTGTAAGAGTTTTTTTCTCAAATTCTGTTCCAATTCCTGAAAATGACTTATGATTCCATCGCAAGATAGTTCCTTCAGTCAAATTATCTGTAAAGTACTCCCCATCAAAAGCATAACATTTATTTGTTAATGCTAGAAGAAGTACAAGAAATGTAATTGGAATTTGCTTTTTATGGAACACAATTATATTTGTTGGATTAAATTCTTAAATCTTTGGAGTAGGCAGTTAGATTACTCATTTTGTTGAAAACAAATCAAAGAAAGTGAAACATACTTACTCAAAAATAGTAAGAAAGATTTATACATTACTTTAAGTGTAATTACATCATGTCATCTACAAAAAATTATGAACCTCCCTTGAGGATTCAAATTACTATAAAAAATATCTTCATTGTCATGGCATATATTCTGATTTTGACATTGTTTCTAGCAATATTCTGGTATCCTGAAAGGTACTTTGCATTTCAAGAACATATCAGTAACCTTGGAGGGATGGAAAGCTTCACATCCAAATTATCGAACACAACTTCTATGTATATTATGATTGTTGGATTCGGTGTATGCTGTCTTCTAGCCTTATCAGTTTCAATACTTTACTTCACAAATAAACAGCTACGCGGAAGAATTCCAAAAGGAATTTTAACTTTGATTCTTGCCTTTGGAGCAGCAGGAATAGCTGTTCCATTAGATCATCCTTTAAGAATTTTACACCTTACAGGAGCAGCATGTTTTATTGGAGGATTTGCATCATTTAATGCTTATCTACAAATATCAAGTACTATTAGAAAACATGTCAAAGGTTGGTCTGAAGTTGGTAAAGGCGATGCTATATGGGATGCACTTCTATCGCTAATCGTTGTTGGTATACTAGTCGTCTATTTCATTTTCTTTGCCTGGGATCAACTGGTTGGAGGTATTGCACCTTTAGGACCTTTGTTGCAAAAAATAACTGTTTTTGCTATGATATTTTCATACTACTTCATTGATAATATTGATATATAGAAAATTGGAGGAAAAGCTTCCTCTTATTATTTTTTCTTTTTTTCCCTGGTACCTCTAATTCCACCAGTCATACGACCAACGCCAGATGTTCGAGCCATTAATGGCCCACTGGATTCTTGGAGAAAGGTTTCTCTTTTAGCTACTTCTCCTGCATCTTCTTCAGGGATAGTATACCCCTCACCCTGAGGTTTGGTAAATATCTGTTTTCCTTTGAAAATAAATAACACTGCTAAACAAGAAGCAAAAATTATCAAAACAACAAACGCTGAATGCATATCAAATAATAAAGTAGATTGTGAATATTTAAACCTTATTAATTCCTAAAGCCCTTAAAATATTAATCTCCAACTGGTTTGACATTTAATCCTTCAACCATTAGAATCGCAGTTCTGACTGGAGCTCTAGTTTTATGCATAACTTTCTTAGGAACAAGGAAAGCATCATGAGGGTTAAGTTCAACGGTTTGATCTTCTAAATCAATCAACAGTTTCCCTTCAATAACATAGAAAAATTCATCATCATCATCATGTTTGTGCCAATGAAATTCTCCCTCAATCACCCCAAGACGAACTACTGAATCATTTACTTGACATAAGGAGAAATTCTGCCAATTCTTTGAACATTTGCTAATTAGCTCAGAGATATTGATATGTTCTAAGGGTTTGAATTTTATTTCAGTGTCAATTGAATACTTGTCTTCCAAGCTGCTATCCATGAGAATCTACAATATCAATGAAGAGGTTGAATAAAAAGCTTATATGTTGATTTCGTACGCACAGTTCCAAAGTGTTTTTAAATTCAGCATAAATATACGGATGAACTCCATGGAATGCCCTCGTTGTCGCAAAACCCAGAAGAAAAGAGTAGGTATGAAACATGTCAAGAGAAAAGGAGGATTCCATAAACAAACCAAATTTCAATGTCCAAATTGTGGACTAGTTAAGATGATTAAAAACCGATAATTTTAATTTCTGTAAATTATTCTTCATAGTATAATATGAAATTCATAAAACCAAAAAAACTACAAAAGGGAGATACAATAGGTATTATCTCTCCTTCATGGGGAGGACCAGAATTCTTCCCACATATTTACGAAAATGGGATATCAGTTTTAGAAGAAATGGGATTTAAAATTAAAGAATTTCCTACAACAAGAGCTCATCCAGATTTTCTTCACGAAAATCCAGAGTTGAGATCAAATGATGTTAATGCAGCTTTTCAGGATGAAGAAGTATCTGCAATAATAACCTCTATTGGAGGAGATGATTCAATCAGAATATTGCCATATATTGATGATGAAATAATAAAATCAAATCCTAAAATCCTTATGGGATATTCAGATACGACTATATTGTTAACATACGTTAATCAGCTAGGATTAATAACTTTTAATGGTCCAGCTGTTATGGCTGGATTCAGTCAAATGAGAAAATTTCCAAAAGCCATGGAACACTTCAAAGATGTTCTCACTCGAACCAGAGAAAAACATGAATATCAACCTTACAA
>MEHH01000215.1 GCA_001940755.1 Candidatus Heimdallarchaeota archaeon AB_125 | reverse complement strand
TCTTAGGAGTGACTTAAAGGATAAGTTTGTCAATAACAGCTTCAAAAAATCTTTAGATTTGTTACACCAAAGAGCTGATGAGGATTTTTCTTTATTACTCAACATAGGTGTTCTAATGAAATATGCTAAAGTAACTAAAATAGATATTTCTCCAAAGTACTTTGATAAAAGACTGAAAGTAGTTTCTAAGAAATTGTTAAAATCTGAATATAATGGATAAGAGGAGAACAAACATTCAAGTCTTCTTTGACATCTGTTCAGTAACAATCTCTCTAAGTAAGTTCAAAGCTAGTTTAACAACTTTTCTCTTGAAACGTTTTCTAGATTTATTTCTCAAAAAAAATTCAAAATGTTCGAGCTTGTTTGCAGTTGATATACCAATGAAAATGGTCCCAGTTGGGAAAGATGATGAAGAATCACCTGGTGGAGCAATACCTGTAGTAGCTATACCAAAAGTTGAATGTGACTTCTTACGAACTTCTTCAGCCATCAATTCCGCAACTTTTCCTGAATAACTACTAAATTCTTCTATTGCATCCTTAGGGATGTTCAGTTCCTGCATCTTAGCTTCATCAGAATAGGTTATGTAACCATTTGAAAAATAATTTGAGCTTCCTGATGCATTAGTGATTGTATGAGCTAAAAGTCCTCCTGTACAAGATTCAGCTGTTGAGACGGTCCAATTCTTTTCTAATAATATACTAGCAACACGTTTGTTATCTTTCATGTATCTCTAATAAGCTCTTTGTGCGAAACTTAAAAAATTTGTGAATTCAAGAAATAACTCTATTACAAAAATTACTTTTAATACTTTTATTATGCACTCCCCTATAACTATATAAGTTGCAAATCCAAAAAAGACTAGATTAGTGATTTACTTGGTGGATGAGGAAAGAAAACTACTTGAGAACTTAGTTCTCTATCATAAACGCAAATACTATGATGGAGAACCAGAGATCTCAGATGCAGAATACGATAGTCTTGAAGATAGATTAAGAGAAATAGATCCAGAAAATCCCGTTTTGTTTATAGTAGGTGCTCCTTCAGGAGGTAATGTGACTCACAATCCTCCCATGCTTTCATGTCAGAAAGCTAAGACTGTTGATAAAATCATTTCTTGGGCAGAAAATCGTCCTTTAATGATGGGTTACAAAGTTGATGGAATTTCTCTGAAAATACTTTTTGAAAATACCAGGTTGATCCAAGCTGCAACAAGAGGTTCTGGTACACAAGGTGACGATGTTACACTGAATATAATGAAAATTGAATCGATTCCTAAAACTATTCCATTTGAGAATCGAATTGAGATTCGAGGTGAACTCTACATGAGAATCTCTGAATTTAATCGTATTAATAGTTCTCTTCCTGATGATGAACAATATAGCAATCCAAGAAACTTAGCTGCGGGAACAACAAAACAAAAAGATTCTCGTATGATGGAAAATCGAGAACTTAATTTTATGGCTTTTGAATTACTAGGTTGGAAAGATGATTCAACAATTGAAGAAAAAGCTAAAACCCTGAAATCTTGGGGATTTGAGATCTCAGATTACCTAAGAATCGATACACCAACATTCGATACTGTTGATACTCATTTCAGAGAAGTAGAAGCTGAAAGAAATGACTTAGACTATGAAATAGATGGGGTTGTTTTCAAATATAACCTTGCAGCTGATAGAGAAGCTGTTGGAGCTACTGATCATCATCCTAGATGGCAAATTGCTCTAAAATTTGAGAGTAAAGGCAAATCCACTAAGCTTAATGAAATAACTTGGCAAGTTGGGAGAACTTCTGTTTTAACTCCTGTAGCAGAATTAGAACCTGTTGAAGTATCAGGTGCAGTAATTAGCAGAGCAACCTTACACAATGCTGATTTCTTGATTAATTTAGATGCTAAACCTGGTGATTTTGTATTTGTTGAGAGATCTGGAGAAGTAATTCCTAAGATTATTAGCGTAACAGCTAAGAATACTACTGGAAAAGTAAATCTTCCTGATAAATGTCCTTCTTGTGACTCTAATACAATAAAATCAGGAGTCAATCTTCTATGTACAGGAGACATTTGTAGAGGTAGATCAATTCAGCAGATTGGAGCTTGGATTCGAAAAACAGGCATTGACGGAATTGGAGGAAAAAGCTTAGAGAAGCTGTTCGATTCAGGTTTGGTTAAACACTACTCAGATATATAAGTTGTAACAGAAGAACAACTAGTTGAGTTATTGGGTAGAAACGGAGAAAAAATATTTGCTTCAATAAATACTACCAGAGAGTTACCTTTCAGAACATTTCTAGCAGCAATGGGTATAGAGAAATTAGGAACTACTATGGGTAAGAAACTTGCAAATTCCTTTAGCAGCTTTGATGAACTTAAAGCATCTTCAGTGGAAAAACTAATGGAACTTGAAGGTATATCTCATATAACAGCTAAATTCATCCATGATGGTGTTAGAGAAACTGAAAGATATGATGACTTATTCAAGAATGGAATCAAAATCAAATATCCAGAGAGGAAACAAGCTTCATTTCTGGGAATCACTGATCAAAACAAAACAAAGGTGATAAAACCGATGAAAATATACATTACAGGTAAAGTAGAAGACATAACAAAAGGAGATTTAAGAGATTTAGTTGAATCTAAAGGCATTGAATGGGGATCAGGTGTGACCAAAAGTCTAGATTATCTAGTACTAGCTGAGAATCCAGGAGAAAAAAGACAAGAACAGGCAACAGCCTTGGGAGTGAAAATGATTGGTTGGGAAGAATTCAAATCTAAATATATAGATTAAGAATTCTAACTACGCTCCCTTTTCTTATTTTTTGTTTTCGAAATAAAATGTTTTAGAGTTTCATAGATATTGTAATCCCATCGCGTAAGGGTAAAATAACTGATAAAACTCTGTTGTCTGTAAAAGCTAATCTGTTGTATTCTCTCGACCCTGTAGTCTGATAGTCATTTATCTCACTTTGTGTTACTTTACCATACCACAAAGTGTTATCTGTTATCAGTAATCCACCCTTTCTTAATTTTGGAATAGACTTATTGTAAACCTCTGGATAATCTTCTTTTTCTACATCGTTAAAGATTATATCAAAATCACTATCAATTTCATCTAGAATTCTTATTGCATCTCCTAGTCTAAATTCAATTTTGGTTCGGATTTTTGCTTTTCGAAAATATTCTAATGCACGTTTTTTGTTTTCTTCTTTGAAATCTGTACAAATTATTTTTGTACTTTCATCCATTCCTTCTGAAAACCATAGAGCTGAATAACCAAAACCTGAGCCTAGTTCTAAAATTCTTTTAGCGTTTATTAGTCGGGAATATTGATTTAACAAAACTCCTACTAATGGTTCAATTATTGGAAATCTAATGCTTTCAGCATACTCTTCCACTTCTTTAAAAATAGTAGATCTGGTTTCAAGAAGTGTATTCATATATCCCTCAATTTCAGGATTGGTTATTATCATGATTACTTGTTCTCTTTCCTTAATAAAAATGCTAACTTCTTCCAAAATTCTAGTTAATTGGTGTTAAAGAACTAGAAAAAGATATAGATTTATAAGCACATTAAACTAACTTAAATCGATAATACAATGAAATTCGAAGATATCAAAATTCCTGGGGAAATAGTCAACATTGATGGTGAGAAGCAAACAAATGACATCTTTGTGCTTGCTCTAAGCACATGTCAATGGTGTAATAAGGGGAAGAAATGGTTACAAGAAAATAGCTATAAATATAGATATATTGATGTTGATAAGGTTCCTTTTGATGATAAGAGGGAATTCAAGCGAGCTGTTAGTAAGTTTTTCAATACAATGGTCAGATATCCTTTCTTAATAGTTGATGGGGATAAGTTTTACGCTGGTTTTAATATAGATAACTGGAAAGAGATGTTTCTAGAATAGGTTGATCTTCATGAAAGAGAAAACAGCTGAAGATGTTTCAAAATATGTAAAACAAGTTGCTGATAAAAGAGGATGGATTCTCCATCCTAATGATGATGGAACTCTTGATATGCTTGTTGATGGTTTGAAAGATTATTATAATAGAGTAGGTTATTTTAATTGCCCTTGCAGAGATAGTTACGAAGATATGAAATTTGACAGAGATATTATGTGTCCATGTGATTATGCTCAACCAGATATTGATGAGTTTGGTCGCTGCTACTGCGCATTATTTCTTGATCCAGATTTTGATTTCAAAGTAGAGATTGAAATGATTCCAGAAAGAAGACCTGAAGAAAAATGGTAAACTTCCTTAGATTCAACTAAAACAATCTATAACTAGTTTTATCGCTTTTTGTTGCTCGATAAAATTTAAGAATGAGCAAAAAAGATTCTATTTGAAGAGAAATGGATAAGATTGGTAAATATACAACAAAACCATTTAAGCGCAAGTTTCAAGAAGAAACTACTCTATTCTCTCGAAATAGGTTCTATATGACTGGTCTGTTAGAAACAGACATAACTGAAGCTAGAAGAATATTCGCTTGTTATAAAGAGACTAAGGGGACAAGTTTGTCATTTACATCTTGGGTTGCTAAATGTGTAGCAATGGCTATTGATGAAAACAAAAAGGTTCAAGCAGCAAAGAAAGGTAGGAACTTAATTTACTTTGATGATGTTGATATTTCCGTGCCTATTGAGAAGATAATTGATGGGAAGCACTTCCCCTCTATATTAGTACTCAGAAAAGCAAACGAGAAAAGTCTTCAACAATTACACGACGAGATAAGAGCAGCTCAATATCCTGATAAAGATGAGAGGATAACTACTATTTCCAGGAAAAAAATCGACTTCCTATTTTCCTTACCTAAATTCATCCGTAAACTCATATTCTGGAGAAGATTACGTAATAATCCTTTCTATCTGAAAAAAATGAATGGAACAATTCATCTAAATCCACTTGGTATGTTTGCAAAAGGTACCTATGGTTGGGCAATTAATCTTGGTCATCATCCAGTCAACGTAATAATTGGAGGTATATCAGAACAACCTCGAATAATTGAGGGTAAACTTGAGAACAGAGAAATTCTAAATATAGCGTTGAAATTTGATCATATAATTATAGATGGTGCTCCTGCAACTAGATTTGCAAGAAAATTAGTTGATCTCTTAAAAACTGCTGCTTTTCTAGAATAGTTTTGAGGTGCACTCAAGAATATTTGGTAAAAAT
>MEHH01000214.1 GCA_001940755.1 Candidatus Heimdallarchaeota archaeon AB_125 | reverse complement strand
ATTGAAATACTGCATAAGGTTCTGAATAAATTCCACTTGTATCTGGTCCTTTTAATGAAGCTCCATGAGCATCAAAATTAGCAAGACCAAGTTGATATGGATATTTTTCTTCTTCTGGCCAAAACATTAGTTTTATCCATGAGATATGATGTTCTGTTTTGTTTGGATGAGCAATCTCTTTTCCAACACTAACAGTAACTGGAGTTTTTTCTCCTGCTTTTATTACATCTGCTACTTCAATAACAGGTACATGTTTTTCTGTTTTCCAATCGGCAGTTCCGTATAAATCCATGCGAATACACCTAGTTCTAGAAAAAAACAAGCTATAAATAAATATCTTGGAAAGACAAAAATAAAAATAAAAAAAGATTACTAGCTAGTAATCATCGTAAGTTGTTGTTAGAGGCTCATCGTCAGTGTCCTCTTCTGAATCATCTTTATCATCAAGAACTGTAGGTTCTAGTGGAACATAAGCTGATACAGGTTCAGGATCAGGTTCATAGACTGATTCTTCTACTGGTGCAGGTTCTCCACCTTCATGAGCTGAAATATCAGCTTCAGCTTCTTTTAGTTCAAATTCAAGCTTTTCTAATTCTTCCTCAACTTTCTGTATTTTTCTTTCCAGCTCACTGATTTTATAATCTTTTTCTGCAATTGCTGCTTCTTTCTTCTTTGCAGAAACTTCACTCTTCAATGCTTTATCTGGTACACCTTGATTTTCGAATTCAGCTTTCTTGATGAGATGTTCCTCTCTATCTTTGTTATCATTAGCTCGTTTCTTATTTTCGTGTGCTATTTTCTTCTTAAGGTCCTGAAGGTTTCCAAGCTTCTTGTAAATGTCTTCTTCTATATCATATTTCTTCGCTAAAAGTTTGAAATATTGAACGTTAGACTCACTCATAATAATCCAGTAAAATTTGTCAGAACTTGTTTTTAAGTTTACTCAATTGGGGGATAAAAGCTCAGTTTTAGGGGGGATTCTTTTCTTTTAAAACTATGTTGGGACAATCAAGATAGAAAAGAAAAATTTAAGAACAAAGCAGAATGGAAAAAGGTGTGGATAATCTTACGGGCTTTAGCTCAGTGGCTTAGAGCACTCGGCTGTAGTCGATAGACGCCCTTGTGAGCAATGATCAAGGTGTCAGCCGGTGGAGACCGAGCGGTCCCGTGTTCAAATCACGGAAGCCCGACCACTTTATCTTTTTCTTCCTATTGCATAAAATACTGGCATGAAAATAGTTCTTTTGTTTTCTCTAATTGCTTCTTTTTCCATCCTAATCATGTCTCTATATTCTGCTTCTGATATTATCTGAGAATCAAAGACACGCTTCCATTCCTCTTCTATATTCATCAAAAGATGTTCTTTGTCCCATGTCTGAGCAATAACTCCTAATGATGTTTCAAGACCAGCTGTTTCAAAAAGAAATCTAAGTTTTCGACCAACAAAGGGATCAGCTCCTTCTCGTTTAAGGTGGTTCATGTGATATCTCCCCAATTGGAAATCTGGGTATTCTACCCACCCACCATAATCTGGTTCTGAAAGAGCAACAACAAATCCTTTTTTCTTACAAACTCTACTCATTTCTTTAATAGCTTTTTCAGGTTCAGCTAACCATAGAAAGAGATATTGGCATAAAACTACATCAAATGTATTAGATCTCATTGAAAGTTTTTCTACATTCGCTTGTTTAAATGTGACATTTTTCACACTCTTTTCAGCAACTTGCAGCATACCCTTATCATGATCAATAGCAGTGATTTTTGCAGGTGTCTTCTTTCTTATCTCATCTGTGATAACACCTGTTCCACACCCCACTTCTAGAACTTTCTTTGCACCTCTCAAGTTCACTTGCGGGTAAATTTTGCTTCTTATGGATTCTGTCCATTTTGCTTGTCGAACAAACTGTTCATGTATCTGTGGCCCCCAGTCAACTTTATCATTTTGCTTCATGAAAATGCTTCCTTACAAATACTTGAGGGGGCAGTATAGCTTAGTGGGCATCCTCCACCACATAATTCTCTTTCTGGACAGTCTAAACATTCTTCTTCTAAGTAACTCATTTTACGTAGATTTTTAGACACCTTATGATTCCATATCTTTCTCCATTTAGTAGTTAGAATATTTCCTACAGGTTCAAAGTAGCTTTGACAGGGTAGAACAGATCCATCTGGTTCAATAGCCATAGCAATGTGAGCTGCAGAACATTGTTTCATCCCCAAGCCCTTTTCAATTGGATTAAAATCACAGTATCTGGTAGGACTATACCAGATAAACGACATCTTCTGCTTTTCAGCTGTTTTTAGTATTTTTGTCAGAGTATCATCCAATTCTTCAAAGGTCAGAGCTAACTCTTCCTGTTTTCCACCACCTGATTTAATAATGCTATTTGCAGCAAAATGATCAATTCCAAGTGATCCAAGAAATTCTACTGTTTTCTCTATTCCAGCTATATTGATAGGAGTTAAAGTTGTATTTGTCATTATGTAAACTGGAGTTGGAACAATGTTCTTTATTCCTTTAACAGTTTCTTCCCAAGCTCCTTTAGCTCCGGAGAGTTGATCATGGATTTTTGAATCATGACTCTCTATTGTTAGTTGGAAATGGTCTATTCCAGCTGTTACAAGTTTATCAACAAGTGTTTTATCCTTTAGTTCTCTACCATTTGTGATTAAACCAGTTATTATACCTAAATCTTCAGCATATTCAACTAATTCAGGTAGATCTTTTCTGAGGGTTGGTTCCCCTCCAGTAAAGGTTACATGCGGGATTCCAATGTCCCACAATTTATCTAAAACTTGCTTCCACTCTTCTGTAGACAATTCATTGATTTCTCGTGGGGTTTCAACATAGCATTTAGTACACTTGTTATTGCATTTGTAAGTTAATGCTAGGTCCATCCTTAATGGAGCAGAAAAAGGAGCATCATATAGAGGATTGATATCTTGAGCTAGATGTTGCACCGGGTCAATATCTGGAGTTATCATGAGTTGTTCAATCTTTGTTTTTAACTCACTCAAATCTATTTCAAGTTGTTCAACAGAAATTCTATATTTTCTCTTCATTTCTAATACAATATCTATATCACTTTTTCCTGCAATTATTCTAGAAACAAAATCTGTTGCTGTTTTATTGAGATGAAGAATCCTAGTAGCGTTAACAAGTAATATACCAGTTCCACCTCTCTCTTTTCTTAAATGCATTCTAGCTGTTGTTTCTAGATTTCTTTGATGAAATACTTTGGATTTTGTCATTATCTTCCGCCTCCAGCACAAGCACAAGCACAAGCGCAAGCACATGCACATCCTCCCCCTGAATAACCTCGACTGCTACCACTTGATCTAGCTGGAGCGGGTCTAGTTATGTTCTTCACTGAATCGCGTAAAGATCCAGGTTTATGTACTAAACCAGACATGAAAGTTTGTACAGGTGCTATTTGGGTAATTTTCCCTCTTTGGCTTATTTTTGAAAAAGAACTACCAGCAGTCCTTGAAGGTCTTGGTCCTCCAACATAGTAGAAGTAACTGTATACATACCATCTTGGGTAATAGTATTCTCTTCCAGATCTTTCTAATCTTTGATCATATTTCTCATCTACCATAATCCAGAGGAAAGCATTCTGCAACTCAGGATTAGCTTTACTCATTTCTTGCCAGGCTTTGTCTATAATTGATTCATAATAATCTCTTGTTTTTCTAGATGAGAATCCTTTCATCTTCTTAGCTACACTCTTTATTTGAGCAACAAGTGCATTTTTCAAATCTGTTTGATGAACAGGCTCTTTTGGTATTGCACCAGAAGCAGCACCTCTTATCCATTTCTCATCTTCTTTGTTTCTTTTTCTTATTCCAACTGCTATTGTTTTATGAGGTTTTGAAAAATTGGCAATGATAGGATCTGTTGCAATAACTTCTAACCTTAATTCAGGTTCCTTTGTTCTGATATGAGCATATCCTTTTTCCATTAACTCAAACAGCATTAATGAAGCTACTTGCGTCAGAGGTCGTTCAAAGAGAATAGCTACTTCAGAAGGAGATAGATCTTCTCTAACTCCTCCACCTAATGAACTGATAGAAGGAGGGAGATATCTTCTAGCATTTCTAATACGTCTAACTATAGCAATCATAATAGCTAATACTACTATTGAAGCTATAGCGGTTATAATAGGGTGTTTAACAATGCTTCCCCAGACTATCAAAGTCCAGAACGGATTGAATGTTTTAGAATATTCTTCAGGAAATGCTACACCAACATCATAGGAATCATATGGTGTTCCAATTTCAGAAAACTGTACATAAGGACCATCAGGAGAGCTTGCTACACTTGTAAATTCAGAACCACTAGCAATTCTATAATCTACTTCTGCTATATTAGTAAGATCTTCAGGGAAGTAAAAACGAACTGTTCGATTTGTAGAACCATATGAATATTCATAACCATACCAAGTTTGATAGAACACAACAGAAGCTAAACCCTCCACATTATCTTTGTAAATCATTTTTGGATTATGACATTCGATTTCTAATATTCCTGTTTGACCACCATAGATATAGCCAACATCAGTCAACCAAACTTCAGCACCAATTTCTACATATTCACTTTTTCTTATGTCAGTTATTTCTGTTCCATTTAACCAAGCTTGGATAGAATCTAATTTATAGTAAACATTAGGAAAACCAATATCAATTACATCGATAGCCTTTCCAGATGAACCATGATTTACAAACGCTATTCTATAGTAAATATCAATTGATCCATCACTCAAAATCGTTATTTCAGTGTACATAGAAGGAACTGCAAAGTAATAATCTAGATTTATACTAGGTAAAACAGGTTCATTCTCTCTTGCTTCTGAAAAAGAAGGTGATAAGTTCAAAGCTATAATAATCATAAAAAAGATTACTAATTTTTTATTCAAATTCATTATATCTCCCAATTAAATTTCTATTACAAATACTAAACTTTTTCCCTTACCTTTCGATTCATTTATTTCTTTTAATTTTACCATTATAGAAAAAAATTGGATAGATTTTTGTTTTAGAAGAATAGATGTTCTTCAGGTTCTTTGTCCTTCTTCTTCTTCTTTCTTCGTTTTCTTTTCTTAGTAAGTTCTGGGGCAGGTTTAGGTCTTGTTGGTTCGTCGACATCAACTTCCTTATCTAATGCAGCAGCTACTTCTGTAATCGTTTTATATATGAGGGAACGCATCTTAAATTT
>MEHH01000213.1 GCA_001940755.1 Candidatus Heimdallarchaeota archaeon AB_125 | reverse complement strand
GTTATTGACAAACTTATCCTTTAAGTCACTCCTAAGATGTTTGTGAATAGATTCAACAGTTCTTTTTTGGAAATACTCAATTATCACACTTAGAGCAATCATCAATTTGAAATTTTTATCTTGTTTCTGAATATCTTCAAGATTATTCATTTTATGTTCATATCTTTCAAAAATCTCTTTTGCTCTTATGTTAAATTTTGAAGCAAGTTGAGCTATAAATTCTTCATCCTCTCCCCTTTCATAAGGATCAATGTTTTCTTTTACTATTACAACTAGCTTTGCAATTACTTGACCACTATTTTTTATTTTTATTTTCTTAGATGCTCTTCTATCAATAATAAAATCAGGTTCTTGGAAAAACTGCTGGGACATAATATAGTTTACAATATCATAATATTGCCACTGTTTGATAGACCCCCCAGCTTGTGGTTCCATTATTGTCCCATAGTAATGAGAATGCTTCCCTTTAAAAAACTTTAGTCTAAATTTTGAGAGATGATTAATTTATTGAAGCTGATATGATTTCATCGATTTCTTTTCTCTTCGAATAATCTTTATTTTCGAAAATACTTTTTGATAGTTTGGAGATACTATCTTCTGTCTCTTGATTAAAATTAGGTATTTTGACATTACTCATTATTCGTTGAGTATAAGAAATTCTGTGACCTCTTCTTCCACCTTCAGAGAGATAATATTCCCTGAAGAATTGGCTGTTAAGATACCCTAGTATGAAAAAAGGATCTTTCTGTTGTGGAATAATTGTAAGCACATCTCCAGAAGGGAGAAGTGGTTCAGTTGTTAAACTAAATCTATTCTGAATGCTTCTATCCAAGCTAGGAACAAAGATTTTAGGTTGAGCAAGAAGTGATTTTAGTTTTACGTAATTTCTTAATGCTTGCCAGTGGAACCATTTATTACTTGCTGGAAAATATCTAACTGCCATACTTTCTTTGAAAGAAAACAGTTTATCGTAAATATTTGGAAAGTTTTTCAATTCTTTTTCTGAGTTAATTCTTTTATCAATAAGTAAATAATTTTCAAAACCTTCAGTCCAAAATCCTCTACAGTGTTTAGATTTTATAGCTTTAACCAAGAATTCTTTTTCGTTTTCATTTAATTTTAAAATTTCTTCTTCGGTAATAGTAAAGGCTTGTTCATAACCCGAAACTAATCCTACGCCTATCCAGCAAGTATCTTTTAGTAGGAAAAAATCAGAGATTAATTTCTCAGGATAAGTGGTCCATATTTCATTCTCATGATTAAACATATTTCTTTCATAATAAGTAAAAACATCATTTTCCAATTTATTAGATAAAGCTTCTACAGCTTTCTTATAGATTGCTCCATGCTTTGTTTTTCTGTCTTTGATTCTTAAAATTCTAATTTTTTGATGAGGCTTTACTGATTTTTTAGTAAATTTAAATATCAATGTTTCAGGATTTTCTCCTTCGAATATTCTTGTTTCATCCAAATCTATTATAATTTCAAGAATTCCGTTATTTACTATTTTATCACGAATAACCTTTGCATAAGTGTTAAAGAAAAAACTATATGGGACTATATAGATTAATTCTCCTCCTTCCTTCAATAGATCAATCGATTTAAGTATGAAAGCATAGTAGATGTCTGATTCTTTGTTTCCAACTATTTGTACTACTTTAGATCTGATTGATTTTGGTAAAGAATTGTAATGTGTATAGGGAGGATTACCTATTATCAAGTCATATTCTTTTAGACTCATCCATTCCAAATAATCATCATTGTATAGATTAACTTCTGGAAAATTTTTCTGGCAATATTCGTAGAGCTCCTTGCTTAGTTCAATACCTTCAATATTAGTAAAATTGGAATGTAAGAGACTTTTAAGGAATATTCCTTTTCCGCAACCAGAATCAAGAATACTGATGGATTTCTGACTTTTTTTGTTTTCAGATATCAATGATACCATTAGATTAACTATATTCTCAGGAGTTTGAACAAAAGCTATAGTATCATTCATCAGTAAGAGTCACTCACTAGTTTGCTATGTGCTTTTCATTTAAAAATTAATTGGAAAAAGAGCTTTGATAATCTACAAATTCTTGGAAAAGGACAAAGAATTTAAACATATCTCAAAAAGGTTCTTAATTAAGAAACTATCAGAGGAATTATTATGTCTGTTGAAGAACATAGAAAGATAGCTAAACAAAAAATGAAGGGAAAATGCGGTGTATACAGATTGTGCGATGGAGGAGACAACAAGATATGTCAAGGTCACAGTTATGGTTCGCCTATTGGTTTTGGAGGAGTAGGTTCAGGAGCAGCTTTCAAGAATAATATATCAGCTTTAGGAAAACTTAATCTCAAGATGCGTGTTATTGGTGAGAACTTTTCTCCTGACACTTCCTACGATTTCTTTGGTCATAAGATAACAATGCCAATAATGGGAGCATCAGTAACAGGTGTTAACTCTTTTGGAGGAGATTCTGCTATTACTGAACCAGATTTTTGTAAAGCTACAGTCTTAGGAGCTAAACAAGCTGGAACTATTGGATGGCGAGGAGATACTTATACATATGACTGGGATTTTATGCCTTGTTACGAAGCAATTTGTAAAAATGCAGACGGATGGGGCGTGAAAATCAGTAAACCCAGAGATCAAGAAACCTTGAAGAAAGTTTTCAAGATGTATGAAGAAGGAGGAGCACTCGCTTTAGGAATAGATGTAGATGGATGCGGAAGTACAATTATGGCAGCTCACAACAAACCAGTATTTCGAAAATCAACAGATGACATAAAAGAATTAGTTCAATCAACCAAGTTACCATTCATTGTTAAAGGAATTATGTGCGCAGAAGATGCTATTGCAGCTGTTGAAGCAGGTGTATCAGCTTTGGTTGTTTCCAATCATGGAGGTAGAGTTCTAGACCATACTGTTGGAACTGCAGATGCTTTGTTTGATGTTGTTGATGCAGTTAAAGGAAAAGTGACAATCATTGCTGATGGTGGTGTGAGAACTGGGTATGATGTTCTCAAAATGCTAGCAATTGGAGCTGATTCTGTTCTCTTTGGAAGAGATATTGTACGAGCAGCCGTTGGTGGTGGGGGTGAAGGTGTAAAAGCTTTCTTAGAAATGCAACAAAAAATACTAGTTAAAGCAATGAAAATGACTGGTGTAGCTACTTTAGCTGATATTTCTAGAGATATAATCTATCATTAATTATGCCTGTCAACCTGACAGGATTTTTTTTACTTTTTCAATTGAAATAGCATTTTTCTTGTTATTATTCCTTCCAATAATAGTAGTAGCTTTCAGTAAAGAATTGATTACAGCTTCCTCAGTTGTTTCTACAACCGCTCTCAATAAATCTCTGAAGATTTTTGAATTTTCATTTACTGTTTTCATTTCTAAGTTTTCATCTTTGTTATCATGGTCTATCTTATTCTCTGTTGAAAAGATAATTATAACATCTCCAGAACCATGAGAACCAAAACTTCCAGTTTTGGCAAGACCAAGTGGAGCTCTCTTAGCTAATCTATTCAACTGTCTTGAATTCAAAGGTGCATTAGTTGCAATTACTATAATAATCGAACCATCGTCAGTTTTAGGTTTTTCTTCTTTCTCATCTTCCTTGAAAAACTCAGAATAATTCTTACCTAAAATTGTCAGATCTTTTTTTCTTCCAAAGTTTGAAAGTACTAGAGTTCCTAAGATATATTTTGTTTTTTCGGATTTTATTATTCTAGATGAACTTCCAATACCACCTTTAAAACCAAGAGCAGACATTCCAGTTCCAGCACCTACAGAACCCTCATCAAAATCAGCAGAAGCATTTTCTATAGCTTCAAGAACATGAATTTTCTGAACATGCCTTCCCTGAATGTCATTTAGATAACCATCATTGCATTCTCCAACGACTATATTTATTGTAGATGTCTGGATACCAATGTCAGGATTTTCTTCTATGTGATAACTAAGGAGAGCTTCTGTTACTTTAGGTATATTCAATGTGTTTGTTAGTCCTATGAAGGATTCAATATTACCTAATTCTTCAACTTGTACTAATCCAATTGTTTTTCCATAACCATTGAAAACATAGGAGCTTGCTCTAACTTTTCTTCGATAAACATTCCCAGAATGAGGTTTGATGATTGTTACACCAGTCCTTATTGGTCCAAAACCGGGTTTTAGTTCTCCCTCTCCAGCAATGATAGTACTATGACCAACAGTTATATCAGGAACATCAGTTATAGAATTTCTCTTTCCTCTAGCTAGTATTCCTACTTGGAATCCCAATTCATGAAGTTTAGACCTTTCATTGTCTATTTCTTCTTCCATAGCTGCTTAAGAAACTAGATTTACATTAACTTTTTGTTTATCAAGAGTAGAGAAAAGTTTCCATAACCAATTTTTCATGAATTTCCTCATACATAGCAACAATTGTCTCTTTTGCTAGATCCTTTGCAAATTTACGCTTAATTCTATCTTCCGGTTTTCTCTTTTTCCAGATATTAGCAATCAGCTGATAAAATAGTTTTACGAAATAGTAGAGACTCAATGGCAATGCAAGAATTACTTTGAATAAGAATAATAATGCTTTCCATAACATACCTAGAGATTGTTTAGCTTCAGCTTTGGTTGCTTCATCTAGTTCCTCATGAGGTTCATCCGCAAGAATCAACGAATTCAATCCTTTCTGAATCTCAATAAACTTCGAACCTAGATAAACTCCAGCTCTCTTAGTCCAATTCTTGGCAAACATTAATTTGAATTGACTCCCAATGTGTCCTCCAAAGTGGTAGAATATTAAGAAGAACTCCACGAATGGCACAAAGATTCCGACAAACATATTTCTAAGTTTTTTTACAGTTCGAATGAAGAATTTTTCTTTTGCAAGATGGTCAAGAAAATATCTTTGACCTCCTAGAGCAATTGTGAATGCAAGTTGGTTATATTCTAGATCACTAAATGGAAGATTATATTTATTCTCTACTTTCATTATTCCTTTTAGAGCTCCAGTGAGCATAATGGAACTGAAAAATTCTTTAGAAACGAATTGTCCATCTAATTTTTTTCTAACAAAACCGAAAGTCTGTTTAGCTTCTCTGTATTTCATAGAATTTATTTTAGCAAAACTAGCCAAACCTGGTTCTTTTCGAAAAGGTATAACAAACGTTTCTTTTTGCCATAGAAGAAGAGAGAATACTCTGGAAATAGAATCTTCTATATCATTCATATC
>MEHH01000212.1 GCA_001940755.1 Candidatus Heimdallarchaeota archaeon AB_125 | reverse complement strand
TCATCTTCAGGTGGGCTATAGAGCAGACAAGAATTATGAAGAAATGGCAGAACATTACTGCTGAAGAATTTTCTACTATGTTTCAGCACCCATTCTTAAGAGAGTCAGTGAAAAGTTTCTTATCTCCGGTTCTCTTTGAAATTCTTGTTTTTACTGAGATGGATCAAAAGCGTTCAGGTTATCCGGTTGCAGGATCGCTAAATTTCAGTAAGCAATTTGAAAAGAGATATCTCGAATTAGGAGGAAAAATCCACTATGAAACTAAGGTTTCCAAAATCAACACAAAGTATGATGAGAAAAACAAGAAGGATGAAGTAACAGGAATTACATTAGAAAATAGAGAAACAATTTCTTCAAACATTGTTATTAGTGCAATGGACGGATATTCAACCCTTTTTGATCTTTTAGATGGTAAATATCTCTATGATAAGTTAGAGAAGGTCTACAACAAGGCTGATCTTAATCCATCAATGATTTTAGTGTCATTAGGAGTAAACAAGCAGTTCAAAGCTGAATCTCAAACATTCATGATTAACCTTGAAAATCCTCTTCAAGTACCTGATGGTAACGAATATGACATACTTAAATTAAGATTGTTTAACTTTGATACACCACTTGTACCTGAAGGAAAAACGTTGTTCATTGTTGAGCTTCTAACCAAAAACTTTGACTATTGGAAAGATCTAAAATCAAACAAAAAAACTGAATATAAAGAGATAAAAAATGTTATTGCATTTCAACTGATTGAAATCTTAGAAGAGCACTTTGAGTGCTTTAAAGAAAATGTAGATATGATTGATGTTGCAACACCAACAACTTTCCACCGATACACAAATAATTGGAAAGGATCAACTCAAGGATGGGCAAATGAGAATCTTTTTGCAAACAAACCAATTAAAAAAGAATTACCTGATTTGAATAGTTTCTATATGATCGGTCATTGGGTTATTCCAGGAGGAGGAGTACCTAACGCTTTCATGAGTGGGAGAACTGTGGCTCAAATAATATGCAAGAAAGAGAAAAAGAGGTTTAGGGTAATCTGAAAAACAAGAATCATTTCCACAAAACTATTTTCATTTTTATCTCTTATACAAAAAAAAAGAGAAGAGGAATTAGTGTTTTTTCTTCCTTCTTCTTAATATTACAATCAAAGCAGTTGAAATTGTTAAACCTACAGCGATTAATACATTTGGTGAAAATTCTGTAATATATGGTCCGTTTACAACTACAGTTTCTTCATTTGACATTGAACTGTTTATGTAAGGTGTTGCTGCAACGATAACATAGTAATAATAATCGTTGGATACGAAATTATCTTGGTAAGCGTTAACATATGAAACAGCTATAGGGTTCAACCCAATCAATGAAGAGATAGAAGAAGTTGACCGATAGACATAGTATTTACTAGCATATTCTACATCTCCCCAATTGAGAGTAACATTACCTGTTGTACTTGGGTTGGGGTCAATAGGATCTAATACTGTGGTAGGAAGATTGCTTATGTAAAGCCGTTTGTAGTGAATATCAGTATCTGTTCCAGCTCCCAAATAGTCAGTATTGTCTTGCCAAGTGAAATGGACTGTACCAAATAGGTCAACAGAAAGAAAAGCATCTTGGGATTGATCTGTACTTTCAGTAGAAACAACTTCGGTAAGATTCCAACTCAAACTTGTAGCATTCTTGAATTTATAATAAATATCCCTATCTGAACCTTCACCAGTATAGTCAAAAGATTCTGCCCACAAGACATGGACGTTATTTTTTGAGTCTATCGTGATTTCAGGACTACCAATGGAGTTAGTACTTTCTGTTGATACTACTTCAAGAGTTGTCCAGCTTAAACTAGTTGCATTCTTGATTTTATAAAAGACATCATAATCATTTCCTGAACCAAGAATGTTCGTTCCGTCTTGCCAAACGATATGTGCGTTTCCTCCTGAATCCATTGCAAGAGAGGGACCAGTGACGAAATATGTACTTTCCGATGAAACAAGCTCAACATCATGCCAACTGAAACTTGTTGCATTCCAAAACCTATAGAAAACATCAACATCAGTGTCTGAACCATAATAATTCGATTCATAATCTCTCCAAATAATATGGATGTTTCCTGCTAAGTCCACACCAATATCTTGCCCAGTCGACGAATCGCCACTTCCAACAGAAATGATTTCAGTAGTATTCCAGACTCCATTTGTAGCATTCTTGAATTTGTAAGCCACATCATTATCACCTGCATCAGGATCAGTATAGTCATTCCACACAACGTGAACGCTACCTTTTATATCAACTGCTATTTTAGGATCATATGTTTGATTTGCGCTTTCAGTCGAAACTAATTCTAATGTAGACCAATTAAGAGTCGTTGCATTCCTAAATTTATAGAAAACGTCATAATCAGTTCCTGCACCAAGAATATCAGTTGAATCTGTCCATGAAACATGGATGTTAGTATCAGAATCAATACACAACGAAGGATGATTGATACGGTTTGTAGAAACAATCTCAGGAGTGCTCCAACTATTGGTTGTTACATTCCATGTACTTAGGTATAAAGTTGCATTCATTCCACCAGTATAATATTTCCAGAGTATGTAAACATTTCCTATTGGATCAACAGTTATTGATGAGTCATATCCTGTATTTAAACCCCCAGTCGATATTACTTCTGTCATTGTCCAATCCCAAGTAGGGTAATCTACTCCGTTCAAAGTTTTATATTTGTTAAATGATTGTTCTTGAAAAGCAAAAGAATTCTGAAAAATTGGTATACTCAACACCAATATAAAGAAAATTATACCAAAATAACCTTTTGAGTATTTCGATTTTATTATCACTTTAATCATTACCTTATCTCTTGATTTAATATAAGGATTATCCATTTTGAAGGAAATCATTAATTTTTAATAATAGAGGTATTTTTGTTTGATTATGAAAAAGAAAAATATCATTAAGTTTACTGATTCTGTTTGGGATCATGCCACAAGCGATACATCCTCACATACTTCTTTTATTAAAATGGATAAATTCCTGATTATGGTAGATACAGGCATGGAACCATCTACAACAAAGGAAATAAGAGAATTTGCAGAAAAAGAAACTGGTATGAAGTTTAAGTATGTGATCATTACACACCACCATGGCGATCATACTTTTGGAACTAATGTGTTCAAAGATTGTGATATTATCTCTACTAGAAGTACTAAGAAAATTCTAGAACAAAAAGTTGCAGGAGATTATAAAGATAAAAACATCATTCTCCCCAATGTTACTTTTGATGTAGAATACGAAATAAAGGATGATTTCAAAACGGTAAAAATAATTGAAACTCATGGACACACTCAAGGTAGTGCTTTTGTATATATTCCACAAGAGAGCATTCTTTTAACTGGAGATTTACTTTTTGCTGATATGTTTCCTTTTGCTGGAGATCCTTCTGTTAATCCTTATCTCTGGGTTGATGCTTTCCAAAAAATGATTGATTTAAAACCAAATATAGTTATTCCTGGTCATGGTCATATAGGTTCTACAGCAGAATTAATTGAAGGGAAAAAGAAAATTTCAGAAATGATTAATGTAATTGAGCAACTTTACAAACAAGGAGTAGCAAAAAAAGAAATCTTAGACTCTGAGCTACTTCCAGATTTCACTAAAAATGCATATGCGGGATGGCTAGGAAGGACAATAGAGGCATTTTATAAAATAGTGGAAGAGAAGGAAAAGCTGTTGGAACAAGCCTAAATTACATCTTCCTTTTTGTTTTTCTTTTCTCTATATTTTCTAAGTATTATAAGTACAATAAATGAAATCAAGCATACTAAGTTGAAGTACCAAAATTCCTTTGATAAGAAATCAAATAGATGTCCTACTATTCCAATTTTAGGAAGTTCCAATATATAACTTAGAAGACTTATGAGTAGAACGAATGAAATAAAACCAACACCTGCGAGTGTATATCTTAACCAGTATCTTACCTCATTCAGATTCTTTCTTTTATCTTTCTTAGTGATTCTTGGAAAGAAGAATCCAGTAGAAGATCTATATTGTTCAAATTCTTCATCATATTCTTTTTTCAGTTTCTTTTCTTCGAAATCTGACATTATGAATAGTATAAGTACAAACAATGACCAAGATACTATTTCCCCAATTCTGATAAACTCATCACTAGTCCATGGCACATACAAGGAAATACAAAGGGACATTAGAATTAATCCCAAATGCTGTGGATGTCGAATAAACTTATACGGACCTGTTTTAACCAATCCTGAACCTTTAATCCTTGCTTTTGCAATCAGAATAACTCCCCATACAAATAAGCACAAACCAATTCCAAAAATCAAGAATTCTATAACAATAAGAGTCACCATACTATCATTAATTGAAATAATTCCTAGCATCCAATCTTTTTGACCGAGAAATGCAAATAACCACCAAGAGGTAAATGCTGCTGGAAACATCCAGATCATAGCAAACAAAATACCAGCTATAATAGGTGAATACACCCAAATTAAAGATGGAACAAGAAGTATAATTTCCACTATTCTAGACAATTTCTTACGTTTTTCAGTTGTCATAATTTTCGAGAGTTATAGACACTCAAGTAACTCTTTGTGTAAATTTCAACACATCTTAACTCAAATTTCTAGATATTCTTACAATTTCTTCACGGAGAAACTTTCTTATTATTATAATTATTTGCTTATTTGATGAATAAACAATTAGAAATACTATTATCCTAAGTGAAGTATTTCTATTATTGAATCCACTTAAATTGTTTATATAAATCAGTTAACGCTTATAAATCGACCAATTTTGTTTCGAATGCATTGTTCGAATCACTTGCATCCATTTATTATATCTAAAATCCAGCGTAATTTCTCATCTCGAAGTTCAGGAGAATCAGCCTCGATGTTAAGTCTTAAAAGAGGTTCAGTATTTGATGGCCTAATATTGAACCACCAATTGTCATACGCATAAGTAATACCATCGAGTCGATCTGGTTCGACTCCAGTTAATTCACTAACCTTAACCACTACACATTTTAATGTTTTCCATCGATCTTTAACTTCAGTGTTAATTTCACCTGTTCTATAGTATCTATCTATATCTGCAATAACTTGCGAAACGCTCTTTTCCTCCTCGGAAATAACTTCGGCAACAACAAGAAATGCAATAAGTCCTGAATCCGCAAACCAGTGATCCCTAAAAAAGTAATGACCAGAAT
>MEHH01000211.1 GCA_001940755.1 Candidatus Heimdallarchaeota archaeon AB_125 | reverse complement strand
AGCTAGTGCTTCATCAAGTAATGATGATTTCTCAGGAGACACATTCAATTCTGCTAGAACACCTTCTGTGCCCTCAATAAATTGTTGAACCTCTTTTTCTATTAAATCGTTAATTTCTGTATCCACCTTTGATGTCTGAACACTATAATTATCAGCAGCTTCATCTAAAGTGACAGAAACATCTGTATCTAGAGCTTTCTTAGCAGACTCAAACTCACTCTGCAAAGATTTCATTGTTCCATCCATTGAAGAAGTTGTTTTTGTTACTAGTTGAGAATGTTCATCAATATTTGTTTTAAGTGTATCTTGAAGATTAGTTGTTACTTCTGCGTTATTTTTCTTCATTAAGTCTAGAATCTCTTGTTTGGTTGTTTGAAGAGCATTTAGACCATCTTGGATTGTTAGATGAATTTCTGTTTGACTCTCTTCACCTTCCTCTGAATCAGGAGGTTGGAGAAGCTCTTCTAATGATCCACGAATTGACTTTGTAACATCAGAAAATGCACTTGATTCAGCACCAACCACATCAGATAAAGCTTTAGTACTTGTTCCTTGCAATTCATTGAATTGCTCATCATAGCTAGAGTAAGAGTCTTCAACTGTTTTCTTCATATCATTCAAGGAGGTTGTAAATTGACTACTAATTTGGTTTCTTGAACCTTCGAAGGATTGAGCAGTTGTTTGAAGAGTTGTTGATGTAAAACTAGTAAGTTCTTCTAACCTCGCATTCATCTTCTCAAATATTTCTGTTGATAAAGTATTCATAGAATTAGTAAATGTTTGAATCATTTCTCCCATTTTACTTCCAACGTTTTCTTTTACTAATTCGATATCTCTTCGCATACTTCCAATTAATTGAGCCATTCTTGGACCTTCATCTTTTCCAAAAACTCTTTGAAGCTGCTTTTCCTCTAATCCCTGAAAGGCCTGGTTACTTACTTCAATTTTAGCAATTGCAGATTTGAGTTGATCATCTAATTTGTTTAATCTCTCAAGACTTGCTTGATAATTGATCTGAACTACATTAGGCACTTCATCTCTAACATCTCTTCCTCTTTTTGCAAAATCATCAGAGAAAATTTCTACTTCGGTTTTGAACTTAGTTTCGATTTCAGTAACCTTACTTTTAATAGATTCATCGTTGTCTTTGACATTTTGTTCTATGTTAGAAACTACTGTAGATTTTAACTCATTTATATGAGAAGTAAAGTTCTCTTTAAATTCATCATGAGTAGTTGTAAAGGTTTCTTTTCTAGTTTTGAGATTCTTCTCATACTTGCTTGTTGTTTTAGATAATTTCTCAAGATAAGCATTTGTCGATTCTCTGAATGCAGACATTATATCATCAACAAATAGTTTAATCTGATCACTCACATTTTGAATTGATGAAGATAGATTTTCTTCAAACAAATTGAAACCAATTTCTATTCCTGAGTTAAGCAGAGAGAGTAAATTATCACTATTCTTTTTGAAATCTTTAAGATAAGAAGTTAAATGGTTGCTAAGTTTTACCTTCATTTCTTCAGTTTTTGCTTCAGTCTGTGTAATTAGATCACCTAATTTTTCTACTGAATCAACTTTTGTTTTATTCAACAGATTTACAAACTGATTTTCATTTTCCTTCAGAATATTAACTGCAGTTTCTTTAGATTTGTCAATAGAAGTTCTTATTCTATCAGTGGTTGCTTCTTCAAGTTTTTTCAGCTCATCATTGAGAGAAATGAGTATTTCCTGTACTTTCTCTTGATATTCATCCAGTTTTGTTTCGTAATTTGCTACAATTTTGTTTACTGTATCTGAAAGTTTCTTAGAAGAATCTCTAGCAACTACATTTGAATCTGCTAGGGCTTTCTTAACAGCTTCATCGGTAACCTTTGAAATAGTGTTTTTTCGTTTTTCTGCAGCTGCTGTGAATTCTTGAAGCTGAACCGACAAGTTTTCTTTTATTCCTTCAACTTTCTCAAGAATTGCATCAAGTTGTAATTGTGTTCTATCATCATGTTCATGTTGTAGGAATCCTAATCTTTCTTCCACTTTTACTTTGAAAGCTTCATGATGTTCTCCAATTTTATGGATGGTAGAATCAAAAGAATTCAGAACGTTCTCTTTAACTCTCTGTGCAGTTTTTCCAATAGCATCACTATTTGTAGCAGAGATATTGGAAGTTTCAGTTTTTAGTCTCTCAAACATATCAGCTGTTTCAGCTTTTCCAGTAGAAACTACTTCTGTCAATGATTCAATAAATTTGGTAGTTGTTGAGGTAACTTCAGATGCATGACCATCAACATTTTCTGTAATTTTACTGTGAAAAGTTGATAACTGTGATCTGAAATTATTCATTGTTTTATTCCAGTCTTCTTTCACGTCATCACTTAATGCTTTCAATTCGTTTTCTAAACGAATGGATACATCTTCAGTCAGCTTAATCTGTGGTGGTAGAGGAATGAAATATGGTGTGCCTTCTTGATTTTTTGCCTTAATTTCTCTAATATATCCTTTGCCAACTAGACTGTTTAAAGCACTCCTGATTTTATCTGCAGGTTGTTTATAATAGGTTTGAATTTGACCGATTGTTCTATATCCAAATTGAACAATTGTTGAATATACTTGAACTTCATCCTTTGATAAACCAATTTTATCTAATGTTCCTTCCATTTTTATCACTATCTTATAATTGATCTTTAATTGTTTCAAGGTTTCTCTCTAGTCTTTCTAGACGACCAATGAGATCTTTTCTTAATTTTTCAGCTTGTTCTGCTTTCTTGATATTGTCCTTTACTTCTATTTCAAGATTAGAAATAGTTGAATCTTGTGTTTCCACAATCTTACTTTTCGCATTTGAAGACATAGTTGAAACATCTGCAATTGTATCTCTTTGAACTGAATCCACTCTAGAAGTAATTTGCTGGCTTGTTCTCTCTAAGGATGATTTAATATCAACAATTTCATTTTCAAGAACTGAAATCCTTTCATCTGCTGTTGATTTAGCACCAGTTTTTAGACTCTCTGATTTTTCAACGACTGTATCTAATATACCATCTAAATGACTTTTTACATCTTCTTGTTCTGAAGTCACAAAAGATTTTATTTCTTGCTTAACTGAATCGGATTGTTCAGAGAGAGTTGCTAAAATCCCATCTACTTTACCAGTAAAATCACTCTCAAATTCCTTGAGCTCTGTATCGTGTGTATCATATTGTTTGCTTGTCAAACCTTCATATGAACTCAACATCGATTCCTTTGAAGTGTTGAAATTTGACATAGCAACTTCATTGACATCAATCATACCAGTCTCATACTCAGCTAAAACATCTTGCACTTTTGCTATTTCATCAACAAGATATTTATCCATTGAATCTGTGACATCTGATAATTCTGCTTGTATTCTTTGAACTGCATTATTCACAAGCTGTCCTAATTCACTCTTTATCCTGTTAAAGCTTTCAAAAACAGATTCCATGTTTTCTGTTAATTTATCGCCATATTCTGCTCTTAAATGCTCTATGGATTCCTTCATGATGTTTTGTGCAATATTGATGTTAGATTCAAGTTGATTTCTCATATCATCTGAATTCTTCTTGAATGTTGAGAGATTATGATCTTTTACAGAACTAACGTCTTCCTTTACACCTGTAATTGCTTTTCTGAATGCATTTACTTGATTGTTTGCTAGACGCTCTAAGTCTTGTTCATGGCTTGTTAGAGTAATGCTAATTTTCTCTCCAAAGGAGGATGAATATTCTTCAAAGTTCACTTTTCCTTCTTCAAGAATAGCAGAAACAGAATCTTGTAATTTTACTAATTGTTCCTTAGTATTATTTAACTTTGCAACTACTGATTCTGTTTGTTTTGATGTCCATTCGTTAATCAATTTCTTTTCTTCATCAACGTTAGAAGCTACTAATTCATTCAACGAGTCTTTATTTGATTCTATTAAACTACGTAAAGTTTCATTCAAGCCGATAAATTTGTTTTGAACTAAAGTCGCAAGAATCTGATAAAATTGATGTAACTCTTGCAAATTCTCTAGTGATTCTTTGAAATTTACAATTTCACTATCTAAATTTTCAATTTCTCTTTTTAATTTTTCTAAATCTTTTGTTATTCTTTCTGACATCCTACTCACCTAAAAATCCAGTTCTTTCTCTATGTTTTCAATAATCACTGGGCGTTTTGTGGATCTTGCTATAATACACGCAATGGCGCTGTTGATGGGATCACCTATGTGATGTTGTTTATCTAATTCGCTTCCCTCTGGGATGACATCATAAAACATAACCCCTTCCATCTTCATATACACGGTAGAGCCTATTCGTTCCATCTGGAATGATTCTGCTATCTCAAGGCTTTCAACTATGCCTTTTTGGAGGCTTTCTTGGATGGAATTTAATTCAATTAATGAAAAATTGACTCTTATTTGATCTTCAATATATCGTGATAGTTTTTGTCCTGGTGGGATCAGCTTAATGGCTTGAGGGTTATCGATGAAGGCTTTTTTAGCTGCTAGTTGTTCGCTACTAGGCATTTGTGTGTTATCTGATTTTGGTATAAATATCGCTGTGTTTCTCATTCCCCATAAGGTGCTCGGTGAGATATATTGAGTTGTCCCTTGGTACCCCAGTTCCTCTATGAGCTGGTAATAGCTTTCGAGGGGTTCTGTCATTATTGATTCTAGGATCCCTTTTCTTACGAACTCGGAAGGTCTGATGTATAGTAGTAAGGCTCCCCAGAACGTGAGAGCTACACCTATGAAAGCCGTAACATTTTGTAAGTAGTATACAGCTAACGATATTAGAATTAAGCCGAGTGATAGGAGTAGGTACCCTATTTTACCTCCGAGCTTCTTTTTGAGTCTCAGTAGTTCTTCAACTAACTCCTCTTTCTCTTTTTCAAGGTGATCTAACCGTTTCAGAAGATCTTTTTGTTCCATTTCAGCGTAATTCCTTTTTGAGGATTAATATTTATTATTCTTAATGTTTAGGAATTTAAAATCCGTCTTCGCGCGAAATCCTTTTTTCGTCATATTTTTTCGAAATGGATAAATGATTAGTGACTTGTATAAATCTGCATAGATGGTGGGAAGCCAGGGCTGGCGAATGATCTTTCTGACATGGTGAGGCAATCTGCACGAGGTAGCCTCATACTTCTACTCGGTAAGTCACTCTCGGGAATTGTATCAGCTTTAGGTTCAATATTTATTGCGAGGTTCCTAGGCTCCACAAGTTATGGACAGATTACTGT
>MEHH01000210.1 GCA_001940755.1 Candidatus Heimdallarchaeota archaeon AB_125 | reverse complement strand
CAATATATCGGCATCTCAAAGCTCTTACTGCAGCTGATTTAGTTGTTGAGGCAGGTGTAAGGAAAATTTACAAATCAGGAGAAGAAAAACCACCTACTACTCAAAGATTATTTGCAAGAACTGCTAAATTCTTCTACCTAAGTGGTTCCACAGAAGAATACATTTCACCTGAAAATGTAAAGAAACGAGCTAAACTATTAAGAGAGATTTTAGGAATTGACTTAAAGCATAAACCCTCACTTGATTGTTTGGAGGAATTTATAGTGAAATTAGAATCAAGTAATGATAATTGTATGACTGATCTCTTTAAAGAACATCCTGATGAACTTGCAGAAGTTGTTGGAGAGGTACCTGTACATGAATTACAAAATGTTCTTAATATTTATTCATCCATCAGATTACTTCTCAGGAAATCAGAATTTGAGAAGTATTTGAAAGAATGTTTGAAAATCTCTTAAAACAGAACTACTACTTTCAATCTATTACTCTTTAGATTTCAGATATGCACAGACAGAATCATATGCTTGTTTTTTAATTTCTTCTAAAGTTTTACTTTTACCAACTGAAATAAATTCTTCTAGATAAGGTAGTACAACTTTATCAATATCTAGTTTATTCCTCTCTGTTAGGTTTAAAGTGGAAAAACCTCGACTAAGTTCATTTAGTATTTTTGCTGAGTTATTCAGTTGTCTTATCTCGTACTTAGAGCTCTTAATAAAAAAACTCTTTAGATAAGCTAAACGATGCAGAAGCTCAGCAATTTTAAGGTTGTTCTCTATTCTTCCTTCTGGAACATATCTAGTAGAGGAGTAATCTAAACCCATTTCATATCCTAGCTTATAACCTCTAATTTCAGGCCAAACTAAACCCATTTCTTCAAACTTCTTTGAATCCAAATTACCATATTTATCTTCATTCCCGTAGAGTTCCTTGTATTTTGGATAATAATCTGGGAAGTGTTTCTGTATTGTAGTCATAAATTGGTTCTTATTCCTTCCAGGTTTCAGAGTTAGTCCCCAACAATAGATGAATTCTGCACCTACTTCTTTCGCTGTTTTGTAGATTGAAGTCACATTTTCTACTGTATCACCAATAAATGGAAGTGTTGGATAGAAGTAAATTCCTGAATGGATACCTTCTTCTCTTAGCTTCTCAACTGCTTCAAATCTTTCAAGTGAAGAACTTGCATTAGGTTCGAAGATTTTTTGTGTTTTTTCATCAGCTAGTGTGATTGTAAAACAGGCGCAAGCATAACTATCTTCATTGATTTTCTTTAAAAGATCTATATCACGTAAAATCAGATTATTTTTGGTTAAGAAGTAAACTGGAATCTTATAGTCATATGCTATCTGAAGAAGTTTTCTTGTCATTTTGATTTCTTTTTCAGCTGGCTGATAAACATCACAGACCCCGCCTCCAATAAATAGAACAAATTTACCTTTTCCAATTGAATCAGCTGATTTCTTCAAATTTGGAAAATAATCTGTTAAAGTAGATGTTTTTTCACGATTAATTGGGAAAAAACCTTGTTTCTTGAAGTAGTTTTCTAATAACTCTGGAGCGTTTTTCTTTACTCTTATTCTCTGGCCAAAATCGTCATGCATGTAATAGCCTTCAGCTTTTCCATCACAGTAGACACAATCATGTTCACAGCCTTGGTATGGATTAAGATATACTTCAGCCCAAGAAAATAATGAAGTTCTGGTAGTTCGAACTAAAGATTTAGCTTCATATTCTTCAATTATCATAGCATGACCAATAAGTAATCGTTTAGGTTTCATTATAAGAATGTGAGATAGAGATTAATAATATTGCGAAAAAAAGTAACGAGAAAGGTCTTAAGAAGCAACATTATGTTCTAAGAAGAATTTGACCAAAGTTAAAGCCTCACCCCAGCCTGTAGCACATCCTAATAGTGCTTTTCTCCCTTCTGGAGTATTTTTGAAACCATACTCTTTTACAGTAACTTTAGTCCCTTGAACATCTTCTTCAAATTTAAGATGAACATTTGTTGCATAAGAAGGATTATCAGGATACCATTGAAATTTGAAGCTATTAGGGATATCAACTTCTAAAATAGGACCACCATCTTCTATAATCCCTCCGGTTATATTACTTCTATCTATTCCCCATCTGAAGTGAATTTCTCCTCCAACTTTTCTATCCACTTTAGCACCTCTTGTAAACCAGCTATCTAATCCTTCAGCTGTTGTTAGAGCATCGAATACTTTCTCAATAGAAGATTTAATTATAGTTGTGTGAATAATTTCAGTATCAAAAATATCTGTCATTATAATCATGTAAACAAATAATTTAGAATTTTTAACCGTTTCTTTCTGTTGATTCTTTAGCTCAAAGAATCTTATTTTTATACCGAAAACAGATATTTACAATAACTTCATAATTGAACAGTTGTGTGTTAGAATACTAGTGAGAGCTTTCTATGCAGAGTAAGACCATTATCCAGATGTCTATTAGGAATCTTGTAGAATATGTATTAAGGAAAGGGGATATTTCCTTAGGTTTTTTCAGTCAGTCCAGATTAGTCGAAGGAACTAAAGCTCATCAAAAAATTCAAAACTCACGAGGAAAAGGATATCAGAAAGAAGTAAGCATAACAGATGAAATAGTTAGAGAAGAGGCTATTCTTAGTCTTCGAGGACGTATTGACGGTGTCTTTGAAAAGGAAGGAAAAACATTCATTGAAGAGATTAAAAGCACTTCCCAAAATTTAGCAACCTTATCTGATAAATCAAATGAAAACTATTGGGCACAAGCGAAATTCTATGCGTTTCTATATGCTAAAAAACATAATTTAGATGTCGTAAATGTTCAATTAACTTATTATCAAATTGATACTAAACAAGTTAAATACTTCGTAGAACAAATGAGTTTCAATGAACTAGAAGAATTTTGTTTGGTCATTATAGATCAGTATCTTGAATGGGCAGTAATTTTATCGGATTGGCTAAAAATTCGAAGCCAAAGTATAGATGGATTGAATTTTCCCTTTCCCACTTACAGAAAAGGTCAAGAAAAAATGGTTAAAATTGTTGAGGAAGTTCTTTCAAAGGAGAAGACGTTTTTCTGTCAAGCTCCAACAGGTATTGGAAAGACTATAGGTGCTCTTTATCCTTCAATAAAATTACTTGAAAGGAATTTTGACTCTAAAATCTTCTATCTTACTGCTAAAACAACTACAAGATTCATTGCTGAAGAAACATTAGAAATTCTGCGAAGTGCTGGACTGAAATTAAAATCAACAACAATAACAGCTAAAGCGAAAATATGTTTCAAAGAAAAAGATATGTGTGATCCTAACTATTGTGAATATGCCAGAGGCCACTTTAACAGGATTAATGGAGCAATAAAGGACATATTTCAAGAGGATGCTTTCACAAGAGAGATTATTGAGAAGTACGCAAAGAAGCATCGAGTTTGTCCTTTTGAGTTTTCATTGGATTTAACACTATGGTCTGATTGCGTAGTTTGTGACTACAATTATGCTTTTGACCCTAGAGTATTTTTGAAGAGATTCTTTGCAGAAGAAAATGGTGAATATACCTTTCTTATTGATGAAGCTCATAATTTGGTCGATAGAGCTAGAAAGATGTTTTCAGCTGGATTGCTGAAGAAACCAGTATTAAGTTTAAGAAGAAAAGTAAAAGAAGAAATTCCAGAACTTTCTAAGATTCTTAACAAAATTAACCAGTATTTCATTAAAATTAGGAAAAAGTGTGAGACTAGTGAATTTAGATACATTGCACAGAAAGAACTTCCTGAAGAAGAATTATTCAAACTTCTAAGAAAATTCTCTAGTATCGCTTCTGACTGGTTGGAATTAAACATCCCTACTGAGTATAGAGATGAATTGTTAGAACTTTTCTTTGATGTAAGAAATTTCTTACGTACTGCTGAAGACTATGATGATCACTATGTTACATATTATAGAAAATATAGGAATAATGTAATAGTCAAATTATTCTGTATGGATCCTTCAAAATTATTAAAAAAGGCCATAAATAGAGGAAAAACGGCAATTTTTTATTCAGCTACTCTATCACCAATTGATTATTTTGCTTATCTTCTAGGTGGAGGAGATGAAAGTACAAAGATGCAATTACCTTCTCCTTTCCCAAGAGAAAATTTAGCTTTGTTATTAGCAGATCATATCTCCACCAGATATGTAGACAGAGAGCAATCTTACAAAGAAATAGCAGATCTTATACTGAAAGTTACATTACCTAAGATTGGCAATTATCTGATTTACTTTCCATCCTATGAATATCTTGAGAATGTACTAGAAGCATTCGAATCAATAAGAAATGATTCTGAATTGATTGTTCAAACTCAAGGAATGACAGAAGAGGAAAGAGAAGGATTCTTAGACAAATTCTCAAAATTCGGGACTAAAACACTGATAGGGTTTGCAGTTATGGGAGGGATTTTTGGAGAAGGGATTGATTTAATAGGAGAAAAACTATCTGGCGCAGTGGTTGTAGGCGTAGGATTACCTAAAATAAGTCTAGAACAAGATCTGATAAAAGATCATTTTGATACTGTAAAAGGGAAGGGATTTCTGTATGCTTATACATTTCCAGGGATGAACAAAGTAATGCAAGCAGCTGGAAGAGTTATAAGAACTGAAAAGGATCAAGGAGTTGTCTTACTTATTGGGGATAGATATTCAACCAGCACATATACTAAACTCTTTCCAGAATCATGGCAAGATGTAAGACTGATAAATAACAAAAACCAATTATCAAAGATGATTGAAAGCTTTTGGGAAGAATAAAATCAAAGTTCTCCACGTAAATAGTGTTGAATGGCTTCTGTTTGAGTGCTTTTGATGATTTCTTTAACCAGAGTCTGAAAAGCTTCAGCAACATTATCTCCAAACTTTGCAGAAGTCTCAATATAGGGTATATTGTAACCACTCCAATTTGAGAGAGCTTTAGCATATTTTTCTCCATATTCTGCAGGAATAGTGTTGTAAATATGACCTCGTAGATCATTTTTATTTCCAATTAATACCATTGGAACTTTCCTATTTTGATTGTTCTTCAGTATTTCTTTTACCCAATCTGCTAGATGTTCATAGGAATCTGGACGTGTTAAATCAAAAACTAATAAAGCTCCTCTTGTTCCTTTGTAAAATCCTTCACGAACTGCAGAGAATCGAGGTTGACCTGCAAGATCCCAGATAATTATTGTTACTTCATAATCATGATATAGCTTCTGAGTAAA
>MEHH01000209.1 GCA_001940755.1 Candidatus Heimdallarchaeota archaeon AB_125 | reverse complement strand
CCTTAGGAGACAGGTATGTCACGAGAGATCGAACGAAAGTTCCGCGTGCAAGCGGATGATTGGCGCCCTCTGGCAATGTCACGCCGATCTCTGAAACAGGTTTACCTATCGGTAACGGGAAACTGCAGTGTCCGCATTCGGATCGAACGCGGTGTGGGCGCGTGGCTTACTGTGAAGAGTGCTGAGCATGGCGTAACGAGAAGCGAGTATGAATATCAGAGTCCAGTTCCGGATGCAGAGGAGATGACCGCATTTGCAGTAGGCACCGTGATTGAGAAAGTCCGCCATGTTGTCCCCTTTGCTAATCTCAAATGGGAGGTGGACGAATTTCTTGATAAGAACGTAGGCCTGGTGATCGCGGAAGTGGAACTGGAAACAGAAGACCAAGATGGGGAAACGTACCAACCAGAACTTCGTTTTCATCCCTTTTTACAAGTTCATTCAGAAACTGCAGTATAAAGGAGAAACAGTTGGTATTCAGGTTCACTTACCAAAAGAATCTTACACCTCTAAATGTTCTTTTCTAGATGCTGAGGAGCTGGGGAAACATCAGAAATACGTTGGTAGAAGAATCAAGCGAGGTCTCTTTAAAAGTAAGGAAGGTGTCCTATTAAATGCTGATCTCAACGCAGCATGTAACATAGGACGTAAAGTATTCCCGGTGGTTTTCACCTACAGGACAGTGGATGCCGTGAGTCATCCTACCTGTTTGACTGTTTAGGGTAACCAAAGCAGAGATGACAACAGGTTAAGTTAGTTTTACTCGGAAACGGGCGGAACTTTCACTCATTTTTAGCAGTTAGATTTAAAAAAAGAGAATATTAGTATATTTTATGAATAAAGAATCGGAAGATCATCTACGATTCATCCTTGAGAACATTCTTAGTATAGAGGATAGTAGTGATGTGTCGATTCAATTGATCAATATTATTGAGGGAGTAGAGTGGGATCTTATTGATTGCAATGATGAATTACGATTTGCTTCTCTGAATTTTAGATTAGAAGGAAGTGAAATTGATTCTCCAAGTTTTAGGAAAATCTATAGTGGAGGAAGAAGAAGAAAACTACCTATTATTCATCTTCATGCAGAAAAGGATGATATTTATGGTGCTTTCCAGCTTAAAGCAGTAGCAAAAGTATGGAAGCTGTCTATTAAAGAGAAGGTGAAAAGTATTAAACTAATCCCCTTCCCTAAAGATAAAGATAGGGCACAATATCTTCAAATAGAGTTTCCTACAGGAATTTTTCTAATTAAAAGCATTCTTCAACTTTTTCCGACAGATGATTATTTTACAGCTAATATTGAATATTCTAAGAAATATGCAAAAGCATATGAGAAATTTACTAAAATTGTTCCATTTACAGTAGATAGGATTATAGATCTGCTCTCTACTGAAGAGATAGCTCCTTCTATAGAAGCTTGGGAGGATGATCCTGCTAAATTCGATATTCCAGGTGTTGATTCAGCTGACATCACTCTAGCTAGGAAACTGGCAGAAGAACTCCCAGCTGAAGAATTGAACATTCTGGTTAGTCAGATTAGAGAGATTATGACAGCTTCTGATTGGGAGAATGATACTGATAATCTTACTATAGAAAGGTATTCAAAATTTCTGAAATATGTTAAAAAAATACGTAGAATCAAGAAAAAAGAACCTCCAGAAGATTATTCATTTATTTTAGAAGATGAAAGTAGTTAGATTTCTTTTTTTCTTTCAAGTTTTGAATCTTTTAGTTAGAATTACTGCAACTAAGATTAACGGTATCAGTGAAAGAAATACCAGTCTTGTCTCATCTATTGTTGCTGGTGGATGTCCTTCTTTAATAGAGAAATCAAGCAAATTATAAGGACTTTCCATCCAAGTTAGAGGAGCATTAGGTGTACCTTCTTTAATCATACTTGTTATAACATAAGCTTGGTCAATGTTTACTCCTTCACAAAGTAACAGAACTGAAGAACCATCACCAGTCAGAATTGCTTGAGTTATATTCCACCCATTATCATCATGAATGATTGTAACAACACCTAATGAGCGAGGATAGTCAGGTGTTTCTATTTCTAGAGTGAATTCATTTGGGACCTCGGTAATCTCATTAATTTCAATGCCATAATATCTATGTTTAACGTTCGATATTGAAAACGGCAGTTCATAGATTAATCGTTTGGTATTTGTTGAGTAGTCTGCATTGAGAAAACCATAGAGATCGTCATAAATACCAAGTTCATCAATTGTGCATGCTGTTATGAAATCCAGAAAAATCTCATTGAAGCTGATATTGTATCCATGAGCTGAAAGAACATTTTCAATTGCTGGGGGACCGTCAAGCGAATCTATGGGGATTAAATCTCTAATAATTTCTATTCCATATTTTTCTGTTAAGTAAAATAGGAACATATATCCCGCACCATAGCTTGAATAGGAATAATAGTTCTCATCAAAGAAGAACAAAGAAACAGAGGGATAAAGTGAATACTGATATGCAGACATAGTTACGTTTAATGTCATCCCACCTTGCATAAACGAACTATTCGACATATACCCTGCATTATACATAGAAAATTCTGCTAAACCCTCAATAAAGAAAACAGCTTCATTGAGATCATAATTAAACAAAAACAGGTGGTTAGTTTCATGACACATAACAGCTATTGTATTAACGAGTTGCATTCCTGTGGATACATAAACCATTTCTCTGTTATTTGAATTAGTTGTGCCTGGAAGCTCATTGTGTTGTAAATAGTAGCTTCCCACACCTTGAACCAAGAAGACAGTTATGCGAGGATCATTATCAATATCACCTAAAGTTCCATTAGGACTCCCCATCAATTCAAAATTCTTTGGATACACAATATTATCAAATTCTGAACTAAGAATCTCACTTCTTTCAATAGCTTGACTTTGACCCATGGGGGTTATTGTTCTATTATCCATGTAAATGTAACAATGATCACCAACTGCTAATAATGTAGCTCTTACTTGAAACCATTCTTGGGTTTGAAGATTAGCTGTCCAAAAATCCTTTTGATCACCAAAATTCTCATATGATTGAATTTCAGCTGAAGTCTCAATAAAAGATTCTTCCAATTTACAAATAGGATTCTCTTCTAAGATGGTAATTTGTACCTCCTCAGGTAAAGAACTTACTATATTTGTACCGAAAAGTGAAATAAACAATATGGATACAACTACAACAAATCCTCTAAACCTTGCCATTCCAATCAGAACAATATACTTAGAAACATTAATAAGATTTAGCTAAAATAAGAAAGAAGTTTGATTTTTAAGGAACAACTAGATTTTACTTATTTTTTCTGCTAAATCTTTTATATCTTTCATAATTTCGGGATTGTCAGAAACAGTAAGATCATCTCCTCCAGTTCCATGAACTACTCCTAAATTCTCTCCTCTAAAATAACGAATCATATGATTGATAGAATCTATAGCTGTATAAACTCCAGATCCTTCTGCACTTGAATCTCCATAAACAAAGATACAAGCGAACTTGTGACCATTGAGAGAATGTCCTCCTTTGACATGTAAAGCCACTAATCTGTCAATGAACAGCTTCAACTGTGCAGAATAGTTGAACCAGTAAATTGGTGAAGCAAATACAATCACATCTGAGTCCAAAACAGAGGGATATAAACCGTTCATAACATCATTTTGAACACACCTTAAAGGAAAATCTTTGTAACACCAAAAACAGCCTTGACAAGGTTTAATGTCATAGTCATTGAGATGAAGAATTTCTATTTCATGTTCATTCTGAATTAATATTTTAGATAATTCTTGAATTAGAAAGAAAGTATTCCCTTTTTTGCGAGGACTGCCATTTAGAATCAATATTCTAGACATATAGTATACATAATTACATTACTTATAAGAATTTTTCAAAAAAAGGTAGAAAAAAGAGAGAGGATTTTGCAACAAAAGTGCAACAAATCTTATTGAAAAGTATATCTTAAATACCTAGTTCGTTATATTTCGATTGAACTAAAGGTGTTAAAAATGAGTAAGACATTAATTGTATTTGGAACAAGATTTGGTGCAACCCACAGATCTTCTGAAGTTATTGCAAAAGTACTTAAAGAGAAGTTCAACCATGAAGTAGAACTTGTAAAACTTTCTAGTAAAACAGAAAATATTGAATTATCAAATTTCGAAAATGTAATTGTTGGAACAAGTATTGCATATTTCAGCTGGACTAAACGTGTAAAGAAATTCTTGAAGAATGATTTCAGTGGAAAGAAATTATTTGTCTTTATCTCCTCAGCTGCATTAACTTACGCAGCTTTAGAAAAAGGTGAAATGGAAAAGTATGAAAAACACAAAAAACGTTTTCTAGATAATGTAGTGAAAAAAAATGCTAATGTTCAACCTACCTCAACAGCTGTTTTTGGTGGTTGGATAAGGAAAGGTAAAACAGAAGAGTTTAGTCTTTTCAATTGGAAAGAAAAAGATATGATAAAATGGGCTAATGAGATTGGAAAATTGACAAGCTAATTTTCTCTTTCTCACATCTAATGATCAACCTTTATAATGGAAATTAATTTTCACTTTTTATTGTCTTTAGTTTATTATATTTTGAATAGTAAATATCTCCTAGCAGATACGCTAGTTCAAATTGATCATTGAAAGTTTCCATTTGATCATAGTTCTTAACTATATTTTCTCTATCATAGAGATCATTGATGAAATCCTTTATCAGAATAGAAAAAATACCTCTAATATCAAAACCACCATACTTCTTCTTTAATCGAAATAAATCCTTTGTTACTTTCTTCAAAGATTCTCTACTTTTAGCTGTTATACCTCTCGAAGTAAAAACTGAAGGTTCTGAGATTACAGTAGACTCCTCACCTTTATGGTTCCAGTTTTTTATATCTACTATCAACACAAAATCTTCCATCGAATTAGTTCCTTCTGGAATATGAAAACCTAACTCAACCAATGATAGTTCATCTGTTGCTATTTGTTTAATGATCGGTAATTTGTTTGCTGAAGTTGGGTTCACAAAAAATCGCAATATTTCTGTTGGATTTTTTTGCATTGGATAAGCTAGAATTCCAGTTTTAGCTAATCCAACAAGAAATACGTTTTCAATTCTTATGAATGCATTTCTGTCTCCAATATTTTGGATTAGTAATTGCAAATTAACCTTCTTATCACCTTCAAAAGTTAACGTAAATCCCCATTGATCCAGCTTATATGTATCATCAACATAGCATTCAACGGTTTCAGTTTTTTCTGTTGAAGAAACATCAATTTC
>MEHH01000208.1 GCA_001940755.1 Candidatus Heimdallarchaeota archaeon AB_125 | reverse complement strand
AAACTATCTCTTATTGCTGAATATACCAATTATCAAACAAACTATACTAACAATGTGCTATTTTACCTGAACATATACGATGTAACAGCTTCTGTAAATTTGAGTACAGCACCTGATGATATGTCTGTATTTGTAAAAAATGTAACAGATTATGAACTATTTGATCCTGCTGATTATACATTTATCTACCAAGCATCAACGGAACAGTGGATTCTTGATTTCAGTACATCAACAAATAATCTTGCTGCTGGTTCGTATAATGTAGAAGTTTCAATACAGCTGAATGACTATAGGGCAAATTATTCTGATGCTTATGTGTCAGACGTATATACATTTGATATTATAGCTCCTGAAACAGACATACAGAAAACAGGTGATGCAACTACTGTCTACCTTTATCATGATGCGGTATTTACCTTTAAATACGTAGACACAAACCACTCAATTGATTTAGTAACATCAACCTATTCAGGTTCAGCAAGTGTTGCTAACGTTAATGTAGTAATAAATGAAGCATTAGGCATTTATACAGTAACAGTTACTAATAACAATCCATCTGCTAGCTCATTTGATATCTATATAGATATAAGTTTATCAAATTATGAAGCAGTTACAAGTTATCTATTAGGAAGTCTAAGTGTTTTAACTATTGAAACTAGTTTAACAGATGTTTCAGTGCCAACTGAAGTTTATGTAGGTTACGTAACTTCAATTGTTGTTTATTTTGAAGATACCACTCATTCTGAAGCCATAAATCAAATTGGTGGAGATGGGTTGTTTGTAACAGTTACAAGCAATGCTACAATATTGATTAGTGGTATAAGCTGGGAATTTCTTAGTGATGGTGAGTATAATGTCTCCTTCATCAATAACGATTATACAATGCCTGGTATAAATGTTACAATAACTATTGGAAGAACTAGATATGACTCTGCCAGTATGTTCTTTGAGATACAAATAATTTCAATTGACACAGATTCACAATTAGTAGATAGTGCAGATCAAGACATCACAATATACTTTGGTGATGGAACAATAGTAGAGGTTCTTTATTGGGATGACATACTTGGGGATAATATAACAAGTCCTGATATATTCATAGCTGGAAATATTACTGTAACTTTCGGCTATGGTTTTGTTGATAACATTACAACTATAACAATAAATCCAATATTTGAGCTTGGAACATTTTATCTCAATATTACGATTATAGAACCAGGCTATGCACCTCAGATGATCCAAATCATTGTTACAACAGAAGAAAGAGTAACAGATATTTACATTAATGCAGGCAATGTAAATAATACTGAATATGCAAGTGAAATAGTTGACGTATCATTTGATTTCAAAGATTTAACTGGGGGTAATGTGAGTATAGATTCCGCTTTAGTAGGTGCTTTGTTTGCTCTAGATAACAGTTCTCTTGAAATAAACGATTACTTTAACTCAATCACGAATACTACCTTTGGTGCTTATTATATAGTATCATTTGAAGCTGATCCCTCAGTAGCTGTAGGAACAGTTTACATACTGGAAATAACTTTCTCAAGATATGGATATCAAACACAAACAATAATCATCAGAATAACCTATCATCCTGCACAGGATTATGATATTGTTATCGAAATAGAAGGAGACTTAAGGCAACTTGAAACAATAGAATTTATAGTTCTAATAGATAACATAACATTTGAAGCAATGGCAATGGGTGCTGATGCTTACATACACATTCAACCAACATTTACAGGTGAAACTGTCAGAATCACTTATACATTTACTTATGCAAATGGTACAGAGATAACTTACTGGGAAGATGTTGATTTATCAATAAATCCTCTAGGTGGATACTTAGCAACTTTGGAAGTTGAAATTCCATGGCATGTAAGGAATATCTCTTACTACGTAAGTTACGCACCTTCTGGAAGTAATCAGTATGTAGTACTTGCAAAATCTACCTTAGAGGAAGAAACAGTAGCTGATAATCCTACATTTATTTCTCTGTTATCTTATCTTTTCAAAGAATATACTCTCTACATGATCATTGCTATTGTCGCAATAGCAGTCATAATTATAGCAATTATTGTAATTCAACTTGCAATAGTTCGACCTAGGAAGCAGAAGAAGAAAGAAGGAAAAAGAAAGTATCTTGATAAAATCTCTAAAGTCTTAACAAGTGTTCTTTCTTTAAGAAAAGTCATCGTAGTACACATTGAATCAGGTCTGCCAGTCTATGAATGGGATCTTGGAGGCGAGATAACGGTTGATTCTACTCTTGTAACAGGATTCCTTCAAGCAGTTGCAGGAATGGGGAGTGAAATTAGTGGAGGACAAACAGGAGCAGTTAAGAAAATAGACTATGGTCAATTTGTTGTTTCTAGTGCTTCTAAAGATTGTATAACTGCTTATCTCTTTAGTACTAGCGAAATTTCAATTGATGTGGAAACTGGTATTGCTAATTTCGTTGAATGGTTCGAGAAACGATTCAAAACAGTCCTACATGAATGGGGTGGAATCACAGATGACTTCACTAAGAATTCAAGACAGATTATTGATACTCTGTGTGAAGAGCTATTTATTTGGACCTTACACCCTCTCTCTATAAATACAGTGAAAGAAAAGGACGTTCCAAAGCTTAGTACTTTAGGACAGAGGATATTCAAATTTATCAAAGATTACAAAGAGGTTACAATAAGTGTGGCTCTTGAATATTTCAATAAAACACCTCTCGAGGAAACTCTGTCAACAATATTCAATATGGTAGATGCAAAATATCTGCTGAGAATGACTTTCAGATAAACCCTCCCAATCCTCTTTTTTCTCTTTTTTTATTGTTTTAAACATCTTACTTTGAGTTTTCGAAAAAAGATAAATAAGGAAAACTTCAAAAATGCAATTGAAAGGGTTGATTAGACTGAAATGAAAAAGAACTTCACATTTCCAGAAAATTGTTTATACTACTCAACATTTGTATGGGTAGAAGACAGAGGTAGAGGAATCTTTCGAATAGGCTTGACTGATTATGGTCAACATGCTCTAGATGATATCATATCAATAAGCTTACCTGAAAAGGGAATATACGTTGAAAAAGATGAAGAAATTATATCGATAGATTCAATCGAAGACACTTATACCATTCACTCACCAATCGGTGGAACAATTGATGAATTAAACATGGAAATTAGACAAGATCCTGAATTACTAAACGAAAGTCCATATGAAAATGGATGGATTTTGGAATTAGAGATTGGATCTGAAGATGATTTAGATAGTCTCATGGATTATAATGATGTTCTAGATAATTTTCATGAAGAATATGAAGATGAAGATGAAGATGAAGATGATGAGGAAACAGATACAATTGATGAAGACAGCGAGTTTAATTATTAACCAATCAATGTTTTACCTCGAAAGTTTTAAATAATTTCTAATTTCTATATTACAAAACCTATATGGGGCGTAACGTGACTTGGAATTTCATTAACACTTTCTGAACCCCAACTTATAATTAAGTTAGTAGTAACTATTTTTTTAAACTATGTTGTTAGGAGATGTGAACAATGAGTAATTTAGAGAAGAAAATATCTTTGCCTTCTGGAGCTGTAAAAATCTATAAGATAATTGATGAGAACAGCAATATTGCCATAAAAGAGTTAGAGAAACAAACAAAATTAGATAGAGGAAAATTGGAATATTTCCTCGGATTACTTGTTAGTAATAAGTTGATTTCTCGTCTGGATGTTGTTAGTCATCAAGTATCTCTTACTAGTAACGGCAAAGAAGCAGCTGAAAAACAATTGATAGAACGACGAATAGCTAAGATCCTCAATGAGAAAGGAAGCGTTTCCTTAGATGATCTTTCTAAATCCTTGAAAACAGACAACAAAGAGCTCAACGCTGGTATTGGTCTCTTGAAGAAGCAGGGTTTAATTGAGATAAACAAAGGTCAAATTAGTCTTATCGATAACAAGCAAGATGTAAATAAAGACCTTCAACTGATTTTAGAGAAACTCTTTTCAGGTGAACCTGTAGATACAAATGACTTCAATGAACTGCTATTTCAACGAAATCTAGCTTCTCTGGAAGAGGTTAAGGATATTCGTTTAGAAGTATTGATTCCTTATAAAGAAATGTCTTCTTCAATTCAAAAAATGAGTGATGTAAGTAGATTAACTCCTGAAATGATAAGAGATGGTTCTTGGAGAGATACAAAACTACGTGAATATAACCTAAAAGCTTCACCACCCATTTTCTATGGAGGAAGAAAGCAACCATATGCCGCTTTTCTTGATGATGTTAAGCAGAAACTATGTGCATTAGGCTTTAAGGAAATGAGGGGTCCAGCAGTCGAATTAGAGTTTTGGAATTTTGATGCTCTATTTCAAGCTCAAGATCATTCTGCAAGAGAGTGGTCAGATGTATATCAGGTATCAGAACCTAAACATGGTAAGCTACCAGAAGCAGATTATGTAGAAAATGTGAAAAAAGCACATGAAAATGGTTACAATACTGGAAGCAAAGGATGGAGATATAAGTGGAATCCAATGAAAAGTGCTCGTTTAGTTTTGAGAGCGCATGGAACATCTGTCAGTGCTAGAACTTTAGTAGATCTAGAAGTGCCTTCAAAATATTTCTCAATATCTCGCTGTTACAGACCCGATACTGTTGATGCAACACATCTCTCAGAATTTACTCAAGTAGAAGGAATTGTTGTTGATCCTTCAATAACTTTTAGAGATTTATTAGGGATTCTCAAAGCATTTGCTGTAGATATTGCTGAGAATGAGAACTTCAAATTCAAACCAGATTATTATCCCTTTACAGAACCTTCTGTTGAACTTAATGTTCTTGATCCAAACTTAGGATGGATTGAATTCGGAGGAGCAGGAATCTTCAGACCTGAAGTAACTAAACCCTTTGGAATTGAAGCTCCTGTAATAGCTTGGGGATTAGGAATAGAAAGACTGTTCATGGTAAAACATGGAGTTGCTGATATTCGAGAACTATTCAGCCATAAGTTTTCGTGGTTACGAACAGCAAAAATGTCAGGGGATTAAACAAATGGTATCAATAAAAGCAAGTTACACAGAAGTGCAAGAACTGCTAGGAAAACAATTATCGTTAGAACAATTGGAAGACTTACTTTCTTATGCAAAATCTGAAATTGGTCAATATGTCGAAGAAGAGGATATGCTTGTCATCGATATTAAAACCAGTAATAGACCTGATCTTTGGTCACCTGAAGGAATGGTTAGAGAGATTAAAGGAATACTAGGTGAAGC
>MEHH01000207.1 GCA_001940755.1 Candidatus Heimdallarchaeota archaeon AB_125 | reverse complement strand
ATATATTAGCCATTATTTTTCACTCTTTTAATTTTAGCTAACTTCTGAAAATATGCACATTATTTAAAACTTATGTAAAGGAGATGAGGGGGGAAAAATAACTGATTTAGATTGTATCATCAGCTATTATTAGATCTGTTTTCTTTTTTCTTTTTCCTATGTTTCCTTGTTTTATATCTCTTATGAAGAGAATTGTTGCAGCTGCTGTTCCCAACACTGCTAAGAGTAGGATAAATGCAATTGAAAATAATTTTGAATTTGGGTTTGGATTATCGTAAATCTTAGTAAATATCCATGGAAATAATGCAGCTAATGTGCTTGGAAATGCAAATAATAGACTAATTCCTGTCGATCTAGAACCTTGTGGTACATTTTCTGCTACATATTTCGTTCCTGCCGCTGCTGAGAAATATAGACTTGCCACAAAGAGGAAATATAGTGCAATTGTTAGCCATAATGGAAAAGCTGCTGATCCTAAGAAGATAATCAGAAGCAATACTGCAGACCCACCTAATGAAATTAACATAGTTAGACTTGAAGTATATTTATCACTCACTAATCCTCCAATAAGTGCTGTTAATCCTCCTATTACAAAGATTAAAGAAATAACCCAGCCTGCTGTATTAAGATCGAAATTATACAGGTCTACAAATAGAAATGCCATATAATTACTCGAAATTCTGAAAACTCCTGATCTAAATGAAGAATAGAACAAACAAGTAATTATTGCTAAAGTCATTAACACTAAAAATTCTCTCTTGAACCAATTTTTTGCCCTTGCACCATTGTTCATGCTTTTTTTATTAATTCTCTTTTTCTCTAACTCTTCCCCAGTATAATTATACTCTATTAATTTGTTAAGTGCAAAGTAAATAGCTACTCCAAAAACTAAACAAATTATCCCTAAAGTTATGAAGAAATTTCTCCAACCGAATCTTGTATGAAAGATAGTTATCAGAACAGGTATAATTGCAGTTCCTGCCATTCCTAAACCAGCATTAAGAGCCATTGCTAAACCTTTTTTCTCCTCATAAAGATCCGCTATCATGGCATAACCAACTGGATGATAAAACGAAGCTCCTAACGCTACCACAAAAACTGCTATGATGAGACCTACAATCGTTTGAGTATAAGCTGCAATAAACAAGTGAATTGCCATAATTATAATTCCAAGTGGAACAAAAACATTTTTACTTCTCAACCACTTATCTCCAGTCACCCCTACACCTAGAGTGATTACTGCAAAAACAATCATCTGAAGTGTTATTAGCAAACCTGTTTGAGTTGTTGTCAAATCAGGTAATCTGTTGAAAATAACCATCTTATTAACTAGTTCTGAACTAAACTGTTGAGAAGATTTGACTACGATACTTACAAGATTATCTAGTCTGTTTGGTTGCCTAATAACTAGAAGTGATACACCTAAGACATAAGCATAGAAATGGTTTAGGAAGTGACCAAAAATAAGTGTGGTTAAAGCGAGCTTAGGTTTGGGACTTTTGATTTGTGGCATCTTATTCGTAATGCTGAGCAGATGTTAAAAGGTTTATTGTAACGAAAGTTGAAAAATGTGTAAATGTAATAAGTATCTTTTTTAGATACTATTGATTTTAGTATTTGTGAACAAAGCTGAATATGTCTTCAAAATAACTATGATAGGAAATGGAGCTGTAGGTAAAACCTGTATCAGGAATAGATACATGGGGTACGTCTTTTCTCGTTCTCATCAAATGACTTTAGGAGCAGACTTCAGTGTTATAGAAAAAGAAATTTACCCTAATGAACTGTGGCGTTTTCAAATTTGGGATTTGGCAGGTCAACCAATCTTCAAAGAGGTTCGAGGACGATTTTACAATGGTAGTATGGGGGCTTTAGTTGTTTTTGATATCACTAACAAAAAAACTCTGAAAGATTGCACCATTTGGATTAGAGAGCTTTTCAAATATTGTGGTCAAGCAGTTGTTCCTATCGTTCTTCTCGCCAATAAAACTGATCTTAGAACACGCAAAAGTGTTTCTATGAAGGAAATTCAGAAGTTCGTAGACATCTTAAACAAGGGAACTAAAAGCTTTGGAGTAGAGAATACAGTTCTTGAAACTAGTGCGAAAACAGGCTTGAATATCAATGAAGCTTTCAAAAGATTAGGTACTGCAATACGCACAAGGTTTTAAAACTGTAAGATGGTAATCTTTTTGTAAAACAAAAGCAATGTTGTAATTGTCAGTGGTTTGAATTATGAAATTTAAGGTATTAGTTGTTGGGGATTATGGAGTTGGAAAGACCTCTCTCTTTCATCAAATTGAGAAAACCATCCCAGGAGCTGAAAAGAAACCTTCTATCAGATTAGAGTTAATTGAATTTACTCGAATGATCGAAGGGAAAGAAGTTACTGTCAATTTGATTGACATTCCAGGCAGAGAACTCTCAAATGAATATAGATCAAAACATTACCTTAATACAAATGGCGCTTTAGTTGTTTATGATATAACTAGCCCTCATAGTTTCAGGCACACTCCTTTTTGGATAGAAGAATTATTTAATTATTCTGGTTTTGGTAATATTCCTGTGGTCATAGTAGGTAACAAATCTGATATGAGGGAAGTTAGTCAGAGAACATTAAATCCTATAGATGCCAAAGAATACGTCTTTCGTCTTACCAGAACTTCTATCAGAGAAAATATTGAAAATCATTATGCTGAAATTTCTTCTAAAAGTGGTAAAGGAATATCTCAAATGATAGACAAACTAATAGTGTCAATGATTAATCACAGAGAATTCCTTGAAAGCAAAAAGTAAGAGCAATTTTAATGAGAAAACTATAAATCCACTGATCTACTATTCTATTGTATGAATTCAGATTATATCTCCAAAATTAGGGAAGATTCACCAACAATTCGCAAAAAAACTTTTCTCAATCATGCAGCTAGGTCACCACTTCATGGAAGAGTTGCTGAAGCTATAGATAAATACAAAGAATGTTGGGGAAAATTTGATTTTGAAGAAACAAACCAGAAAAAAAAGGATGCAATAGTCAAATTCAGCAAGCTAATCAATGCATCTGAAGATGAAATTCTCTTTACTCCAGATGTTACAGCTGGTTCTAGATTAGCTGCTAATCTTATTGAATATGATAAGGATAGTAATATTGTCTGTTACTGGAATGATTATGTAGCTCAAGTCTATCAAGCACTTTTCCTCCGCAAAACAAAAGGAATAGAGTATCGACCTGTCCCAGATAAGAAGAACAAAGTTCTCCCTGAGGAATTTGCAGAAAAAATTGATGAAAATACCAAGCTAGTTTTACTCTCTCATGTTCAATGGTTATCTGGATTCAAAGCAGATGTAGAGGAAATAGCTAAGATTGCTCATGAGAACGGAGCTATGATAGTTGTAGATTCTATTCAATCTTCTGGTGCTATGGTAAATGATGTAAAAAAATGGGATGTAGATTTTCTTACTTGTGGAACAGCAAAATGGCTTTTAGGACCAAACCAAGCTGGCTGGTTCTACATGAAAAAAGAGCACATAAAAGAATTCGATCCTCCTTTTGCAGGTTATCATGGAATAGAAATTGGTAATCGGGATGAACCTTACTGGAACGTCAACGAAATGGTTTATGTAGACGGCATTTGCAAATATATGGATGTAAATCCAAGTGATTTTCTTTATTCAATAGCTGATAGTGGAATGAGTATAATTCAGGACTATGGAATAGAAAATGTGGAAAAACGAATACTCAAAATCACAGATTATTTAATTGAAGAACTCCAGAAAATAGGTTGTAATGATTTCCTGACACCATTAGACCGAGAAACTAGATCAGGAGTAATAAATGTCAAAATTCCAAACAATGTAGATATCTCAAAGAAGCTTAGAGACAACAATATAATCTTATCCAGTAGATATGGAGGGTTAAGAATAAGTCCTCACTTTTATTCAATCGAAGAGGATGTAGATAATCTAATTTTAGGTCTAAAGAATCTTCTGTAAAGACATTTTTTTTCCTTGTTTTTTCTCATGTCGCTCAAACAAAACTTTTAAACCCACTGGTAAATTCAAATTGTAAAGTTACATTTAGATTCATTCTAAAAAGGTGTAGACATGTTGAAAAAAAAGAAGAAAAAAGAAACACCCGAAGAAGAAATAGTAGTAACTCCTTGGCATAGTTATGAAACTAAACAGGTTTTTGAAGACTTGGGAAGTGAAGAAAAAGGTCTCTGGGAACATGATGTTGCAACTCGGTTAGAAAAATATGGTCATAATAAGTTGACTATTTCTGAAAAATTCAAAGTTCTCAAGATGATTATGGAGCAGTTTACAAACTTCCTTGTGCTGCTCCTTATTGCTGCAGGTATTATTAGTATAGGTTTCGGACTCAATAATTACATCCATGCACTCAAAGATCCTGGAATTGTTAATGCAACACTTTTAGAGCATGGAACGGAAATAATTGATGCAATAGCGATATTTGCAATAGTTATTTTGAATGCTATTATAGGTTTCGTTCAAGATTTTAGATCCAATCAAGCGTTGGAGAAGTTGAAAGAATATTTTGAGCAAGATGTTGTTGTAATTAGGGAAGGAAAAGAACAAATTATTCACAGCAGTGATCTTGTTCCAGGAGATATAGTTAATCTTGAAGTTGGAGACAAAATTCCAGCAGACTGCAGATTATTAGAAGCTAATAATTTCAAAATAGATGAAGCTCCATTGACAGGAGAAAGTCACCCAATAACCAAAAACTTGGAAGTAGTTTCTGCAGATGCTAGACTCCATGATAGAAAAAACATGGTTTATTCAGGTACTACTTGTGTATATGGGAGAGCTCAAGCCATAGTTGCAGAAACAGGAATGAGAACTGAGATGGGTAAAATTGCTGAACTCACACAAGTAAAAGAAGAAATGACCCCATTACAACAAGCTTTAGACAAACTAGGGAAAGTTCTAGGGATAATTATTCTAGTAATATGTGCAATCGTCATGATTGTAAATGCATCACTAGGAGAACCTCTACTAGAAAGTTTCGAGGTAGCAATCTCACTAGCAATTTCAGCAGTACCAGAAGGATTACCAGCAGCGATCGTAATAACTCTGGCAATTGGGGTATCAAAGATGGCAAAGAGGAAAACAATTGTTTCAAGATTGCCAGCAGTAGAAACATTAGGTTCAGTAGATTATATTTGCAGTGATAAAACAGGTACACTAACAAGAAACGAAATGACTGTAAAAGAAGTATGGAAGCTCCAAGGAAAAACAGAAATTGGAGGATCGGGATATCTGTTAGATGGAGAATTTATACAAGATGGAAAAACAATAAATCCACTTGAAGATCCTATTCTAAAC
>MEHH01000206.1 GCA_001940755.1 Candidatus Heimdallarchaeota archaeon AB_125 | reverse complement strand
GTCTTTGATATTCTCGCTGTTACTCTTGATCCTTTTGTCTTTGAATTAGGTATTTTAAGTGATTATTTTCCTTACTTCTTCAGTATAGTTACTTTGATCTGTGGTATTTATACTATATTTTCTGCAAACAGATACTTGAAGAGGCAAAATATTAAAGATGATACTTCGATAGAGTGAGTTACATGGAGAAAGAGAATAACGAGATAGAGTTACCTCCAACTGATGAGATATTCTCTATTTCAGCTAGATTTAGTATAATGTTTCTCCTGTATATTAACAAGAAAATTAGTTTTACAAATTTACAAAAATTACTGAACTTAACCCCTGGTAATCTAAGCCATCATTTGAACAAATTAATGGAACAAGATTTCATCGAAACAAAGAAGATGATCTTTTCAAAAAGACCAATTAATATGATTTTCATAACAGAGAAAGGAAAAGAAGAATTTAGCACTTATCTCTCTAAATTCAAATCAGTCCTAGATAGAATAGAAAAGGAATAATTCATTGGTTCTTAAGTTTCTTGTTGATTCTAGCTAATTTAATTGAGCATAAAACTATACCTCCAATAGAACCAAAAATAGTTACTGCTGTAATTATTATTAGTGCTAGTAATCCTCCGCTACCAGTCCATATATATTCTCCAAAAGAAAATATTAATCCGAAGAAAGAACCGATTAACAGTGCAACAAAGAGCACAAGTAGTAGTCCTTCTTTTCCTACTTTTTTAGTCATATTGTAATCACTTAAGATTAAATAGTGTGATTTCTCTTGATTGATTAAAAACATTGTCACAAATTTACTACTTTCTTAGGGTAATGATGCTTGTACTCTCTATTTCATCTTCAGTTTTCAGAGATTCTATTACATCTGATATAAATTTAATCAAATGCTCCAAAATTTCTTTGTGCTGTTTTGATTTATGAACTGAGTGATTAGCCCCTTCCACCACTAATCCATACTTCTTTTTTGCAGGGATTACCTTAAAATATTGCTCAACTGACTTTCGGTTGGTTAATAGACCAGAAGTTCCATTTATCAACATAACTGGGCAAGTGATTCTAGCTAGTTTCTCATTGATGCCTTCCTTCTTTTGTTTGTAAAGAGCTTTCATTAACATCTTCACAGGAACCTTGGGAATATTCTCCATCTTCCAATTGAAATATTCTTCAGGTAATAAGATCTTATCATACTCAGTAATGAAAGGATTGCGTATAGATTTCAGGTTGAAAATTCTTACTAACCAAACTATCAGACCCATCTCCCAAGCAGCAAAACCTCCAGTTCCAATCATTATTGCTGCATCGAGATTTCCTCCTTTATTTACAAGATAATCAAAAATAGTCCCTCCTCCAAGAGAGATTCCAAAACCGATAACAGTCTTATATTCCTTCTTGAGCTTCTCAATATATTCTCGTCCGAAATCATAAAAGATATCAGCTGATTTTACACTACATAGTACAGTTGAATCAACTCCATGTAATGGGAGAAGAGGAGCTTTAACATCAACACCTAGTTCAGCTATTTTTTCAATCCAGTTTTTTATTTCATAAGGTGTTGCAGATAATCCATGGAACATAAATACACAGATTTCTGACCCATTGTCTATTTCTATATCCTGCGAGAATTTGCTAAGAGCCATACAGTAGAGAATCAACTGCTAAGTATATTTAAGAGATGTGCAATAACCAAAACTGATCTTTAACTCAAATCCTTCTCGTAAATTCCCCACGTAGCAACTTCATCAAATCCAAGATTAAGAAAGACTTTTTCAAATTTCAAGAGACCACCTATTACATCAATCAGTAGATATTTACTTCCTTTCTTTAAACAATCATCAATAACTTGAACAAGTAACTGTTTCAGGTATTTCTCTTTTGATGCTTCAAGATGAAAAGTTGCAATAATATCTTTGTTCAAATTATTTGGTAAAGCATAGCAATATCCTTCTAACATTCCTTTTTTTCGAATGACAAGATGGCTAACTAAGTCTTCAGAATTATTTATTTCTTCAATATCCTTCTTAGCTTCTTCTAATGTCCTTTTGAAAAAATTTGAAACACTAATCGCACAATATTCTATATCTCGATCAAACTCAAATCTTTCTACATCTTCTTTATTTTCTTTGATATTTTCCTTTTTTAAATCATAGTAATAATATAACTTATACCCTAGAGGATAATCTTTAACCTCATTGAATCCCCATTTACGAACTAGCTCAATACTATTGGTATGCATAGTTGATGCTCGTGTTTGGATGAAAGGAACTTTTTTCATTTTTAGTTTTTCAATGATCCTTCCCATGAGCAGATTTTCAGCTTTTTCATTATTAGGTAGAACACGAGGAAGATCCAAATTTGCTCCCAACTTTGCTCTCTTTTTTACTCCTGGACCAACTACTCCAGCTTGCACACCTATTCTTGCTAACGTAAATCCGACCATTCTCTTATCTTTAAAACAAAATAGAGCTGTGTTCGGATCAAAATCAGTTGATGAATATAGATTTTTCAAGAATTCAAGATTATATTGATAAGGCCAAACCCAGTCCTTGATCACTTCTAAACCTAATCTAACCTGATCTTCTTCAAAACCAGTTTCATAAGATTTTATACTATACTCATTCATACAAGAAAAAGAGTTTAAACAGTTAAAAGGATTAGCAAAAAAACTTCCAAATAGATTTATAAGCGTGTTTGGAAAGTTCTAGAAAATCAACAAAAATCTGAATGTGAAAGATATGCCAGACATTAAAATTACAGTATTGAAAGCTTTAGATCCAAAGGAAGTTTTTGGTGATGAATTGCCATTTAAAGAACCTGCAACGACATGTACCTATTTTGAAGAAGGCCAAGAGTTTATCTCAGTACTTTGTGAGAGACCAGAAGGTTTTGGGTGTACTTGGGCGTGGCATGATCTATACAAACAAGTTGTTTTCCTCTATTTTGGTGGAGTATATTTTGAGGGAGATCCAAACGTTGCAATAACTTGCTGTTCAGACGGGAAAAGACCAGTTATCTTCAAATTGGAAAGGATGTAAAATCCCAGTTAAGAACACATCACAAAATATATTTGTTGAAGTTACCCTTCATACTCATGGGTTCTCTAAAGTTAAGAAAAGTATCGTTGATTCTTATCTTAATTTTCTTTGTCCAAATGACACAAACCATTATTTCTTCACCAACAGGAGACAATATCATAATTACTGAAGTTCTTTATGACACTTCAGGTACTGATTCAGTGGAAGAATGGTTCGAATTGTTTAATCCTACAGATTCTCCTGTTGATTTAAGCGGATGGAGAGTGGAAGATAACAGTGGGCCTTTCAGCTTATCTGGCATCATACCAGCAAAAGGGTATTATGTTGTTGCTAGCGACATTTCAGGTTTCAATGCGATGTATGGATACAATCCTGACTTAGGTGGAATGTACCCTGATTTAGCTCTAGGAAATGGTGGAGACGAACTAACATTATTTTATGGTGCAAGTACTGAAGTAGATTTCGTTTCATGGGAAGAACCTGGTTGGGAAATCTCAGCTTCATATGAAACAATTAGAAGAAAAGGAATAATTGACACAGATACAGTCTTTGACTGGGAAATTAGTGGTTCATTGGGTGATCCAGGTGATGGAATATATGATGAAGTTTTAACAGATGTTACAAATCCATCTGTAAATATTATTTCTCCAGTTGATGGTGCTAATATTTCAGGTGTAGTGCAAATTTCTGTTAATGGAACAGACGAGAATGGCATAGCTAGTTATGAAATCTATGTGGATGCAGTACTAAGATCAACTGCAAGTTCATACTTTTGGGATACCAGAACTGTTAACAACGGATCACATACAATATTGGCTAGATGTATAGATCCTGCAAATAATATTGGTGAGGATAATATTACTGTTCTAGTTGAAAATAATGATACTCTTCCATCTACAGGACAGATTAAAATAATGACCTATAATATCGAATTTGGTGCTGATCCTAGTTGGAGGGATGTAGTAAAGGAGGAGAATGCAGATATTATTATTCTTGTTGAAACTGGAGATTTTGATGATAATTCTGATGAATTATTAAACCAATACTTAGATGAGTTTAATGCTTATTTTGTTAATGAAACTCCATACATTGGTTATACTGCTCAAGGAATCTCTTATGCTCAAGGTGGAGAAACAATCATGAGTAGATTTCCAGTTCTAGAATCACTTCAGATACCTGTTGTTACTCTAGATGATGATTCAGCGTACGACGTCACACATGATTTCATGTCTTGGAAGGTTAACATATCAAGCACTGAAATGTATCTAATAGGTACTCACCTTAAGGCAATGAGTGATTCAACAAATGAATACAGAAGAGAAAGAGAGCAAGAAGGGATAATTAACTATATGGATAGCTTAGGAGAAGTACCTATTCTTTACGTGGGTGATCTGAATTCATTTTCACCATTTGATACAGGTGTTTTAGCACCAGAAGGTAATCTTGGATATGGACCACTAACCATGCTATTGAAACCAAGTGATCCAACATATGGACAATATTCATCACAAGATCACATCTTTACAGATGTCTTTAGAATTTTGAATCCATCTATTCCTGGATATACTTACGGTCATCAAGATCTCATCCATGAATCAAGAATCGATTTTATTATTGCAAATAATTATCTTGCAGATTTTCTTGTTAATTCTACAACTGGAGATACACCATCAGCTGATACAGGAGCTGATCATTATAGTGTAGATTTCTTCCTCGATGTTCTTGCTATGCAAAATTATGTTGACGTTACAGATCCAATCAAAGTTCAAGGAGTCATTGCAGACGCAGTAAGTTCAACTCAAATCAATCTTCTTTGGAATTCAAATCCTGAAAGAGATATTGATCATTACAATGTTTACAGAGATGGATTTAAGATTGCAGAATCTTCAGGTAATGTTTATTCTGATACTGGATTATCTTCAGGCACATGGTATTCCTATGAAGTTTCTGCTGTGGATTCAACAGGTAATGAAGGGATAAAATCAACTAGTGTTTTAGAGAAAACTCATGATGAGCCAATAATCCCAGAAATCCCATTAAACTTTGCAGGAATTTTTATTCTTCTAACTAGTGTAGTAATAGTTTTTAGAATAAGAAATAAGAAAAACAGAACAGAAGCTAAATCACGTTTCTAATCAAGTGGGCAAAAAGTATAATTACATGTTATTTTACTGTACTCAGTATGAAAATCTTAAGAATGACAATAACAACATTCTTTCTTCTGTCATTGTTTGGTTGTTTCGTAATTCCTTCATCAATCGCTTGTACAGGAGAAGGAGTTCTCATTACAGAAGTATTATACGATACACCAGGTACTGATGCGGATGAAGAGTGGATTGAACTATTT
>MEHH01000205.1 GCA_001940755.1 Candidatus Heimdallarchaeota archaeon AB_125 | reverse complement strand
TCCTCATATATAACCATCTTTCTTCTTTTCCATTTTATTGCTTGCATAAAGGGATGATCAAGTATGGTTTGAACAAAAACATAAGATATGTATGCTGTAAAAGAAAGCTTAATTCCTTTTTCTTTGTATTCAGCAATTTTCTTGAGAGGAAGAGTGACATCAAGTTCTCCAATAGCATAAACCTTCATAGTTTCCTTACCAAGAGAAATGAAATCAACTACAATGTCTCTATTACGACTGAAAGGTACAGTATAGTATCTACCATGTTTAGAATCTTTCATGAGTTTCTTATCCTTCATTATTGAAGAATAATTAGTTTAAAACATAAATATTTTGGAATGGCAGAAAGAGAATTTGAAATAACTGTGAAAAATTTTAGTTCTGTTTCAAAGTTTACAGAAGCTTTTTAACTTCTCTTTCTAGTGTAAAATGGTGAACTTAATGAAAAGAAAACACATCGGTATTCTTTTTCTTACTTTGATTATCTTACTTATTCCTACACAGACTTCTGCCATATCTTTCATAAAAAATGAATCTGATGGAACAGAATATAAATTAGTTGCTAATTTCAAAAACACTTATGTAAACCATTCTCTATTCGAAATTCTTTTAGAATTAGAAGCTGTTACTTTTGGAACTTTAGAAGGTGTTATTGTTGGCTTCTATGATATTGAGATAGACATTTCAATCTCTGGAGATTCAGTCTTTCTCACAGATAATACAACGCTCACAGATATTAATATAGTAGGGGGAAGTAGTTCTACTACTTTATCATATAATCTGTCAGATATACCTTTTGAGCAATTTACCGTTGCTACTCACTTTCAGTTTAAGGGGAATAATACCCAAGGAGATGACCCAACTTATGGTTTGATTTGGGTACCTGGTTTTGTCAGAGTAAAAGAAGCAAATGCAGCAATAATAGCTCCGATTATAGCTGTTCTCTGTTTAACATATCTTGTGAAGAAAAAGCGAAAAACTAGTAAACTAAATTGAATTAACAGTTAAAATATATCTTAGTGAGTGAGCTCTAACTTCTCACTAATTTCAATTTTGTTAAAGCTAGATAAGGATTATATACAAAATACTACTATTATGTTCAACAAGGCTATATTGGAATGAAAACTAAAACAAAAGACTACCTATTCTTTCTCAGCTCCACTCAATGAGTCAGGCGATACAGAATCTTTTTAAAATCTCAGTCTTTGTTTACATTGGTGAATTTCATGAAGAATAAACATATCTGCATGCTTCTCGTTACAGTACTTATCTTAGTTATTCCTACACAGATTATTGCATTATCTCCAACAATAACTAAAAATGAAACTGATGGAACAGTTTACAAAGTATCTGCCAATTACTCTAATACTTACATAAACGGTACCTTTTTCGAACTATATATGGAAGTGGAAGCTGTTACTTTTGGAACTTTGGAAGGAGTAATTGAAGCTTTCTATGATATAGAAGTAGATATTTCTCTTTCAGGAGATACATACTTTCGTTCAGGTAATACAACTCTCACAGATATAAACATCGAAGGGGGAAGTAGCTCATCTACTGTTTTGTTTAATCTATCAGACATAACAGATGACAACTTTCAGCTTACGACACACATTCATTTTAAAGGGAATAATACTCAAGGAGATGATCCTAGTTATGGTTTCATTTGGGTTCTTGGTTTTGTAAAAGTAAAAGAAGCAAGTGCTGCAATCATAGCTCCTATTCTAGCAGTCTTAAGCATAGCATACATAGCAAACAAAAAACGGAAAAAATAATTTTTTTTCCTTTCTTTCTTTATTTGATGAGGATGAACAGAGTAAATATTGAATTCTCAAAAGAAATAGGAATTACATACGGTATATTTCTTGAATCAGTAAAGATCTTTGATAGTTGTTACTTGGATCATAGATATAGAATGAGTTTGTTCCTATACCATCAAATGTAGATCTCCAGTAAACAGAGATATTATATGTTCCAGCTGCTACAATTCCTGTATCAAAATTGATAGCTGTATCAAAAGTTAAAGCTCTATAAGCACCAAGTGCTGGTCCATCGTCATGGAATCCAAGAAGAATAGCTTTATTTCCAATCCCTTCAACTACTACATCTATTATAACTTCAGCTTTTTCTCTCCATGCTGAGTTAAGCACCAGCTCAACTACAGTAGTGAACAGTATGTTTAAACTTGAACTTCCTTGAGTCTCTATAAGCCAGGTAGTATTGTCCATCATCTTAAATGTGAGTTCATGGTCATAGATTCTTGCTTCTGTTTCAAAAAGGATATACTCTGATTGGATTAAAACTCCTGATTTCATGTTTGGGTATAATAATGGTAGAACAAAATAAGTTGTAGGAGCTAAAATGAGAATTGCGGTTAGAACACTTGCTAGATAAATTTTAACTGACATTTTGTAACCTTCTATTTGATATTTTTTGAACAATTAACATAACAGTATTGTACTATTACTATTAAATGTTCTTCAGAAATTTCTACATTATAGATTTTCATTGTTAGCGAAAGAGAAATAGGAAAATTTTCAGGTTTGTCTGAAATAAACTAATTACAACAAAGAAAACTCAAGAACTGTTGCAATAGTAGCTTGAGTCACCTTCATAATGAAATCGAAATCCAATTTGTCTATTGTATCAGCTTCAGTGTGGTAATATGGATAACGAAAATTTGCCGTATCTGTTATCATCAAAGCAGGTATATTTTTCCTCCAAAAAGGAGCATGATCTGATCGAAGTGTATCCATTAACCATTTAGCTATTTTTTCGAATCTAAGTGGTATTCGAGCCCATAAGTATGGAAGTTTAATTCCTTCGAGTTTACATTTCTTACAGAAAAGTTTACCAAGTTCTTTTGAATTCTTATCACTAACAACTGAGATGAAATCACCTATTCTTTTTCGAGCTTTTACTTTGTAGGATGGGAAAATAATAGGATGCATTAAGGGAGGTAAGAATTGAGAGTTCTTTCTCTTGCTAGTATAGCCTATAGTTTCCAAATTGATTACTCCTTTGATTTCTCTTTTCTCTTTAATTGCTTGTTTTACCCAGTGATCACTACCAACTAAAGCTAATCCTCCAACCCACGAAGTTCTTGTAAATTTAGATCTACTTTTCATTATACACTCACAGTATTTCCTTTCAGAATCTGTTAACTCATCTTTAATTTCGTCAAATGATTTTTCCCAAGACTCCAGAGAGGATTTACCTTTTGACAATCTTACTGATACTTTGGAGAAGAATTTCTTTATCATTTTGTGAGTATGATATGAAGTATAGCGATAATCTTCATCTATGATTCCTAACTCTAATCCCTTATCTCTGGACAGTTGAACTAAAGTTGGTTGTAATTCTTCAAGAGTAAAACTAACAAATCTTACATTTCCTGGATTTTCTTCAGAAGCTAACACTCTAGCAGCTTCCAACATCGCTGCGACAGCTGAACCGTTATCATTTGCACCAGGAGTATTTCGTGTAGTATCATAGTGACTAGTAACTAAAATTTCTGGTTGAGATCCATCACCTATGTATCCTTCAATATTCTTGAAAGTCATATCTGATCCTTCAATTTTGAAAGTCTGTTCATTTGTGTTTAAACCATACTTTTCGAATTCTGATTTGATGTAATCTGCAGCTTCATCAAGCCTTTCAGGATTTACAATGGGATGCTTAACTCCCTCAATTAACATAACATGTTGATAAATCCTCTCAACATCAACTTTTTTTATAGAATCAATCATGATTATCAATCAGCATAAAAGAGTAATATTTATGTTTTATCTAGGATTTGATGAACTCAGCAAAATTAGTATGAGAAAATACTTGTAACGCCATATTTTTCAATAAACTTGTTCATCTCTGTGTCAGTCGGACGTTTCTTAAATCGATTTGCAGCTTCTAACACTTTTGGAAGAATCTTCATATCTCCAGCTGATATAAGAAAACTGTTCTCTAGAGCATATGCCCAGTGAACCGCTTTATCAATAGCTTCCTGAGTTACTAAAGGTTCGTAGAAATAAGTATTATAGTTTCTAGGTTGACCTTCCCATGGTCTTCCTGCAACTGATTTAATTGTTTGTAGTGCTACGTTTCTTTCACTGCATAATTTGACTAAATCTTTGAAGTTCTTTTCATACTTAGGATTCTGCATATCTGGATAATTGTAAGGTAATAAAACTGAATCAAAATCGAATCGTTCTAGACTTTGAAGATGTACTTTTGGAACCTTGCTTCCATGACCAGTTACTCCAAGAAAACGTACATGACCTGATTCACGTGCTTCCAAAAAAGCCTTCAAAGTACCTTCTGAACCCATCGCTTTTTCCCATCCCTGGGGATTAGTCAGTGCATGCATTTGCCAGAGATCTATTGTATCAACTTTGAGCATATTTAATGAAGTCTCTAAATCTTTCCAAGCTCCCTCGTACTGACGACTTCTTGTTTTGGTTGCAAGAAAAAAATCATCTCTATGTCTTTCCATCCATGGTCCAATTCTCTCTTCAGATTTTCCATATATACGTGCAGTGTCTATATGGTTAATACCATACTCCAATAGAACTTTTAGAACTTCATCAGCTTCTTCTTGAGTTGCATTGCTTAAAGCGTAAGCTCCAAAAATTATCCTACTACTAGAATGCCCAGTTCGACCAAATTGGATTTTAGGTATCAAGATTAATGTCTCCTCTTTCTACTTATTTTTCAAACTTCTTAAGTTTTAGCGAAGCAAAAATGTTAATACTCTATTAAACAATCTCTAAATAACAGAAAATGTTGATAAAGTGATCCAGTATGGTTAATTCAAAACCTTTCAGAGATATAGAAGGCTTCAGTTTATTTGGAAAGCCTTTGTTTCGCATCCCCCTTGTTTCAGAAATCTATAACATGCAGCAGAAGTACTATGATAAAGCTCTCAGCGATTACAAAAAAAACTCGAAAGATGCAGAGAATATTATCTGGTTAGGTAGAAGAACAGCTTATTTAGGTAGGATGAGAGAAGCAATAGCAATTTTTACAGAAGGGATTACACAATTTCCTGAAGATGCGAGGATGTATAGACATAGAGGTAAACGTTTTATTACTCTAAGGCAATTTAATTTAGCAATTGATGATCTACAAAAAGCTGCTCAGTTGATTGAAGGACAACAAGATGAAATCGAACCTGATGGAATTCCAAATGAGAGAGGAATACCAGTAAGTTCATTGTATTCAAATATTTGGTACCATCTAGGATTAGCTTATTATCTCAAGGGGAATTACGAAGATTCCTTGATTGTGTATATCAAAGGATTGGATGCTTTATCCTTAGAAGACAACTATGTTGCTTGTGCTCATTGGATCTATATGATACTCAGATTATTAGAAAGAGAAGAAGAAGCGAAAAAGGTTTTACAGAAAGTTAACAAGGATATGGATATTATTGAAAATCA
>MEHH01000204.1 GCA_001940755.1 Candidatus Heimdallarchaeota archaeon AB_125 | reverse complement strand
GTCTATACGAGGAACATGGATATTAAATCTCAAGAAGAGCTTTTTGAAAAGAATTGGGAGCATTATAGTAAAATAATGTTGGAAGATAGAGTTCCTCTTTTCGATGATGGTGTAATTTATTCCGGACGAAAACTCTATGATAGAAACAACCCCCCGTTTATTGCTTCTATTGTTAATGTATCACACTCGCTTTGGAAAAACCTCCAACAAATTCAAGCAGCATTTGACAGAATTGATTCCAGACACACATAGTTTCATCCCATTTATTTCCACATAACTCTCAAAGAATTTGGTTGGGAGGATCAAGTAGAAATTCAAGATATTATTGAGAAAATGACTAAAATTGCAGGTAATTTCTCACCTTTTGATTTAGAGATTAGAGGGATTAATTGTTTTGAAAGAATTATCTTTGCACAAGTGTTCGATACAAAACAGTATCTTGAATCTATCTTCAATAAGATTTTTGAAGAATATCCACATTTGGAAAAATACTTCCCTTTCTATATTCCCCATATTTCCCTTGCCAGAATTGAAACAACTGAAGCTAGAAATATAATTAGAGAGATTAATAAAAAATACAGAGATGTAAAAATTGGTTCTATGAGAGTGGATGGAATTCAAATTGTAGCTGTAAGACCATACTTGTCAACAGGCAGAATTGAAATCCGAGAACAAATCAAACTTAAATAAAAGTTAGTTACAATCAAAATACTTTTTATACGAATATTATCAAAACTCCTTGCAAAGTGTTGCCTCGGTAACTCAGTGGTAGAGTGATTGACTTGTAATCAATTAGTCGAGGGTTCAATTCCCTTCCGAGGCTCCATCAATTTTCTCTATTTACCTATAAAAAACCATAATAATAGCTTCATAAAGAATAACTCTGATATTTCTGTTTTGCTTTTTCAATTATGTTCTCTATGAAATCAGATTTGCTATCAGTATATTTTTCTCTGTCATTACCATATTTGATGAACAGCTTTTGTTTAAGTTCAGAATATTGTTTAGCTTCTTGTGGATGTTCCCTCATATATTCTCTAAATAGAATATGCTTCTTCCACTCATAATGATCTTTCTGCATAATATGAAAATGGTGAGTTCTATAACCTTCCCCTCCTTTTACAAAAAGATGCCTACCAGGTATTCCCTGTTCTCCTCTATAGGTATAACCAATCCCATAAAGTGGAACAATTATTTTATCAATATTCTCGAGTGAATTAATTGCTCCTGCAATATCTATGATTGGTTTTGCAACAATGTTTGGAATAGCAGTGCTTCCGATATGTTGGATGTCAACAAGTAAATTAGATATCGCTGAAGATATTAATCTACTCTCATATTTGAAAAGTTCTTCCCATTTTGGATTGTATTGTTTTAATTGAACTTTTCCACGTTTTAAACCAATCATCACAAACCAGTTTTAAAAATCGCTTATTTAGACTTTTGTATTTACAATAATAGTAGAAATGATGGTAACTCCCTCCCTTTTTTCGACAGAGACCTTACTTTTTGTTCTTATGAACTATCAGCTGTGACTATTTCCATTAATCCTAATATCTCTAGTAGTTTTCTTTCCAGATCTATTCCAACAACTCCTGCTAATGCCAATGTACTTAGAAGACTTTCAATTAATTCATCCTCAATTGTTGGATCACATTCTAAACCTTCACAATCATCTAATATCTGGCTAGCAAAAGCATTCAACATCTTTTCTCCCATGATTCTGCTAGGAGTTTTAGGAATATTCATAACATCTAATTGTTTTACACTATTTCTACTATTAATGAGTTCGAGCAGTTTCTTTTGTGCTTCGCTGATTGTTACCATCATCATCACTTCTTATTCGGAGTTTTTCCTATTTATACAGAGAAAATATTTACTTTTAAAGTCATCTAATATATTTAGTTAACGCTTTATTATTCCAATGGAAATCTAATTGATAATATTTTATTTCTCTCAGAGTTGGATTCATTGAGGAGAGAGGCTGAATCGTCAAAGAACCCCTATTTCCATTGGAAACTATGGGGAGGGCGTTTTTGTGCCAAAATAAGATTTAATCGCCAGTTTTATGCTTTTTGTCGGAAGTTTGTAAACTGATTTTTGTCGGTAAGTGTAATACCACGCTATTATGAGTGAGAGTTCTATCTTTTTTTCCGAACAGAACTAATTTTACCTGATGTCATATTTGATTAGGTTACCCTAGACAGTCAAACAGGATGGATGACTCACGGCATCCACTGTCCCGTAGGTGAAAACCAGCGGGAATACTTTACGTCCGATGTTGCCTGCTGAATTACAATCAGCATTTAGTAATACACCAGTTTTACTTTCAAACAGCCCTCGTTTTTTCCTTCTTCCAAGATACTTAGAATGTTTTCGAATAGGTTCGTTGTCCAAGAAAGAGCATTTAGAGGTATACTTCTCTTCTGTCAAGAGGATCTCGATTCCAACCTCTTCTGCCTTATACAGGAGTTTGCGCACTAAGTTTAAGAAAGGTATGTTGACATAAGATTGATTGTTTCTCTTTCCCATTTTACTTTTCTGCTTCCACTTTTTGCTATACCCAATAACGATAGTCCCTATCTGGTGGTCCAAACACTCGTTGATAACGATACGGGAAGCTTTATGCAGATAGTCTTCCACACGTTGATAGTGTTTGTCTATAATCTTTTTCATCCTCTGCCCATATTCGTCTACTCCTTGCAAATCGTAAATAGATTGGAGACGTGAACATTCCTTATTGTACCATTGATTTATAGCTTTCAGTTTCCTACCATTGACAAGGAAAGGGGGAAGAACGTTGCTAACACAGGTCAAGAGATTGTTTACACCTAAATCAATAGCGATGATGTTCGTAGTCTTGGGAGAAGAGTGTGATTTTACTGTTTCTAATTCTTGTTCATAGACTATCTCTAAGATGAAACATGTTCCTCTTGGGAGTAAGCGTGCGTGGTTGATTTTTGTCCCTTCTTCTAGTCTTGATTTAACTTTCAACCCTAATCGTTTGGGGAAATATAGCCACCCTTCTTCTTTCAATCTTACTTGGTTGGCTGTGAAGAAGATAGTATGAAAACCTCTTTTATTCTTATATTTGGGTGCACGAGGTGGAGAAAGGAACTTGGTTGGGTTTTTCTTGTATTCTTTCTTTGCGTTGAGATATGCTTTCCAGTTCTTCACTAAGAATTTGATGGTCTGTTGAGCTGAATGAGCTATGAAATTTGTGTAGCAAGGATGATACCGTACCATGCTCACTAATTCATACTCTGATGTCATGTAATTACTATTATTCAATTGTCTTTTGATTATATAGTTTCCATAATTGTATAGATTTTTGCTCTGTCTCGCTAACTGCATAAGTGTGAAGCTTTGTCGCACTTTTATCCGTTCAGTCCGTTTAACGAGCATTGTTATTTCATCACTTTTTTACTATTTAAACCCCTAAATCCCTCTCCTTTCTTTGTTCTTTTGGAAGAAGGTTGGAAGAATCTATTATCAAGAAAAGGAGTTTTTTCCTGGAAATTAACAAAAAGTAGTCGATTTACAAATCTTTTCGATATCGAAATGTTAAAAAAAGGAGGAAGGGAAGACATAATATCACGGGCCAGTAGATCAGTTGGGAGATCGCATCGCTTGCACCGATGAGGCCTCGGGTTCAAGTCCCGACTGGTCCACCATTTTATTTAACAGGTTATAGTTAAAGAAAGGTTTTTGTGTTCAATATGAATTTTGATTCAGAAATGAGAATATCTGCAATAATTCCAGTTCACAATGAAGAAGGAAATGTTATAGCTGTATATCAAGAGCTGAAAGAAATATTGCAGAAAATAACACTCGATTTTGAAATAATCTTTATTGATGATGGTTCACAAGATGCTACTTTGAGTCAACTTCTCTCACTAAAACCAAAGGAAGAAAATCTTCGCATTATCAAATTTGCAAGGAACTATGGAAAAAGTGCAGCTCTTACAGCTGGATTTGCACATGTAAAGGGGGATTCAGTCATTACGCTTGACGGTGATGGTCAAGATGACCCAAATAACATTCCTAACTTAGTAAAGGCTTTAACGGAAGAGTCTGATGTAGTATGCGGTTGGAGAGTTAATCGTAAAGATAGATATCTTAAGAAATTATATTCTAAGGTTTACAATTTTCTAAATAGAAGAATTAATCGTATCAATGTTCATGATAGCAACTGTATGCTAAGAGTCTATAGAAAAGAAGTCATCTCTGGATTAATATTACCAAAAGGAGCACATAGATATATTCCAATAATTCTATCAAAGAGAGGATATAGAATTACAGAAATAGAAGTTATCCACAGATCAAGATTGACTGGAAAATCAAGCTATGGTTTCAAAAGGCTCTTCTCTGGTTTCTTAGATTTATTCAGGTTCCGTTCTTTAGACAAAAACATCCAACCAGTTCATATTGTAGAAAAGAAGTATGGTTTTGATTAATTATAGCTCACGCAAGTTTCTGTTCTTTCATCCAATCAAATGCATCTTGGAATGCGTCTTTAGTACTGTATTCCGGTTCAAAACCTACAATTTGGTTAATTTTCTCTAAACTATACACCCTTGTTCTACTGAATTGATTTACCCTTCTACGGGATATTTTTGGTGTTGATCTCTTCAGTTTAGCCATTATTTCACTAAAAACTGCTGCAATCATTGCAACTGGAAAACTTATTTCTTGGAAAATTGGTTCTTTTCCTGTAATCTCCCCAGCTAATTCAAACATCTCTCGAGCAGTGCATGTCGATCCAATAACATGAAAAGCTTTCCCATTAGCTCCTTCAGTAGCCCCACACATAACTAAAGCTCTAGCTACATCTTCATGATGAACAAAAGAAATAACAGCTTTACCTGTACCAACAAGAGGTATTTTTCTATCATTTAAGAGATAATTAAAGATTCTAGGAGCAACTTGCCTATCCATGGGACCTACAATATAAGGAGGTCTAACTGCTGCAGCAAAAAACCCATGCTCTTTAGCATACTTGAAAACTAGTTGCTCAGCAATCCATTTTGTTTCATGATAAGGATGATCCGATTTCTTTGGATGTTCTTCTTTAATTGGTTGATTTTTTATTTTATATCCATAAATCCCAACTGTACTAATATGCAAGAATTTCTTTCCTTTGTTCTCAATAAAAGCTTCAAGTAAATTCTTAGTGCCAGTCACATTTACATCGTAATATAATCTAGAAGGGATATCATCCCTCGCTTCTCCAGCTGCATTATAGATATCATCAATCCCTTCTAATGCTTTTACAAGAGATTCTTTATCAGTTAAATCTCCTTTTACAAAATTTATTCCTAATTCTTCTAATTCAGGATATTTCTTTTCTGAACGAATTAAAGCTTTGATTTCTGTCTTAGGATATTCTTCTCTTAACTTCTTTGCAATGAAATACCCAACAGCACTTGTAGCACCAGTAACTAATATAGCCATTTTCTT
>MEHH01000203.1 GCA_001940755.1 Candidatus Heimdallarchaeota archaeon AB_125 | reverse complement strand
GCTTTTGCACAATCAATAGCTGAACCACCTCCAATAGCTACAATCCAATCCACTTGCTCTTGAGTAGCTAATTCGGCACCAGCTTTTGCCATGGGAATTGAGGGTTCGTAAGAAACTTGATCAAAAATAGTTATCTTAAAATCGTTCTTCTCTAAAATTTCAATTGCTTTTTGCGGAATTCCTAGATTAAGGAGTACTTCATCTGTTACAATAAGTGCACTTTTTCCTTGTATCTTATTCAGCTCATCAAGTGAATCTTCTCCAAAAACAATTTTGCGTGGGGCACAATAGAACCACATAATGGTATAGAACTACAATAGTACTAAAAAAAGTTTTAGAGAAACTTAGTCTCTACTTTTTGTGCAGAATTAACAAGCTCCATGGCTGCTTTGGCGGCTCGCATAACTTTACCCTTATTTCCTTTAAGTTTCATCTTACCAGTAAGGATTCCTTTGATTGGGTCAATTTCTCCATTTATAACTTTGAGCCAATTGGAATAAGATCCTGCATACTCAAATTCAGTTTCTGGAAGCTCTTGATCTTCATCAAAAAGGTCTACACTTCTGCAATCACCATGCCAAAGATCCAAATAGAAGATATGTTTTTTATCCAGCTTTTCATCAGGTTCAACCACAAAAAGAAAATCACCTTCCCATGTTTTAGCTGCTTCTTTATAGGATGGAGAGTTGTTTACTACTTCCATGAATTTTTCAATCCATTCTTTACTGGGGAAATTAAAAGCCATTTTTTTTACCACCTTTCAGTTAATTCTCTGTTGAATGTTAGTTATGCACAATAACTTGTTTTTAAAACTTTATTTCATACAAATATAACAACTAGAGATTTCTCTTCTGTACACAAATCATTTAAGATATGAATAGTATAGTATTCTAAGGTGATTTATTGGTTAAACTTCTAGGAATTAATTGCGAAAAAGAGATAGAAATTGATTTTGCGTTTAAAGGCTCAGCGACTGTTTCAGGAAAAAACCCTGACGGTTGGGGTTATACATATCTTAAGAATGATAAATGGATGATATTCAAAGAACCTTTTAATGAAAATCAATTTGAACTGAAGAATTTTCAATTAAATTTTCCTGCTAATTTCATTAGCAATAACCTAATCTCTCATATTCGTTTCGCTTCTAAAGGAAACAAAATAAAGGAAAATACACATCCATTTGAACTAGAGCTATTTGATAAAAAATGGACTTTTGCTCATTCAGGTCATTTGACAATTTACAAACATGTGTTAAGATTTTCAGAAGGTATAGAACCAAAAGGTGATACTGATTCTGAGGAAGTGTTTTGTACTATAATGACCAATATTAAGGATCTAGGTCATCTTGTTAAAGACAAGGAAATTGCTCTAAACATAGAAAAAACAGCCAAAGAATTAGCTAAAGAAGGAGGAATGAATTTCATACTCTCAGATGGAGACTATCTTTTTGCATATTATTCCGGATTTAAATCTCTATACTATGCAGAGCTACGGCCACCTTTTGATAAGAATGTTGTAGGTGAAGATCATCAATTATGGTTCACTCTTTTCACAAAAGATCTTGATACTCAAATAAGTATAGTTGCCTCTGAACCCATAATTCCAGATATATCATGGAAAGAACTAGAAGTAAATGAGTTATTAACACTTAGAAGTGGAAAACGAACTAAATTTCTAATTTAGTATAATCTGTTTAGTATTTCCATAATTCTTAAAAAAGCTTCTTCTCCTTCTTATTTTTTGCACAAACTTCTTTTAGTTGAATATCATATTGTTTTGGTACAATGAAAAAAACAAAAATTACATTTACATTTGCTTTAGGAATACTATTGACATCTATTCTGATTTCCAATGTTTCCAACGCTATACTTGCCTCAGATGTACTTGAGGTTGGTGCTACTAGTTACGTAGAAGGAGAGTTGTATCTAGATACAGCTGTTGCATCTGACAAGTTACAAGCTTATGTTACTATTACTGTTGTTAAACTATTCAATCCAACAGGTATTATTGATCAAGTCATTCAGTTTGAAGTAAAAATAAGACCTGTAGAACCTTATGGTTTCGGATTTCTCGATGCTCCAACTGAGATTAGATTATCATTCTTAGTTTTCACTAACAATAGAAGTACAATAATGCTTGCCGAATTATTTGTTCAAAATGCAACTGAATCAATTGAAATGACTGTGTTACATGAACCATCTTATGATGGAATGCTAAAACCAGATAATAGAAAAATTACATTTGCAAACGGTACTACAGCTTTAGCTGGTTCACTAGATACTGCAGATCCTAAGTATCTACTACTAGAGGCTTTTAGTGATGTATCTAATGATTTCTTATTCTGGCACAAATTCACCATTTTAGCAATATCTCCAACTGCTGTAGTGGGAGACGATATAAGTTATGATCCCAATCTAGGTTTAGTTATTGGAACTCCTGCAGTTACCACTTGTGAAGATGATTCGTATGACTCAATTCTTGTTGAATATTATTCTACAGGTCTTTTCAGCAAACATGGTGATGCTTATGAAGTTCATGCATACTATGAAGCTGCTTCTGGATTATTAATTCAGATTTATGAATTCATTGAGCAAGGTACTGTTGCATGGAAGTTCATTCCTTGTAAATTGAACACAGTTGTTGTACCATTCCCAACTGTAACAGTAATATTAGGTATAGCTGTTATAGGTTTGATCACACTCTATATTCGCAAGAAGAAGTAATTTGGGGAAGTAACTCTTTCCTATATTATTTCCATTTTTTTGATATAATTTCTAATTTCTGTTATAACTAGAGGAGAATCCATCTTCTCGCTTGTTTTCAAATCTAGATATTCTGAATTTTCTAATAACCCAGAAATTTTCTTTGTTTCCTTCAGATTATGCATTTTATCATCTTGAGAAGCTGCAATAATCAAAATTCTATTTTTGATTTTTGGAAACAAATCCCAATGCCAGAACATAACATGTTTTGCAACCTGTTTCCATTTCTTTGGATCAGCTTCATTCATGACTCTTAGGTATTTAGCTTCTTGAATTTCATCTTCAGCTTTATGATTTACTAACCAATATCGAGTAATTGGCTTAAAGAGGGAAAACAACCATGGAGGTGCAAATGGAACAATATACCTTGTTCCTGGAGGTAGTGCAAGTCTAGCAGTGGGACCAATTAATACAGTTAGAAAAGGATCGAATTTATTATAAGCAAGACCGTGATTTGCAAAAATCGATCCCCATGAAGATGAATAACAAACAAGTTTTTCTTCATTGATTCCTAGGATTTTAATTGTTTCTTGAACATCTGTTGATATTCTATCCAGATCGTGTTTAGATTTTTTTACAAGTATACTAGAATGTTTTTCTCGTGATTCAAAGAAGACAATATCAAAATATTTTGCAGCTTCAAGGACAATTGTATACCATCTATGAACAATAGTGCCCCATCCCCCCATAATCATCATGGTAAAACCATTCTTTGATTCTTTAGGTGCGTTAAGCATTAGAACTCTAATTTGTGAGTCATCTGACATAGTAAGGTATTTTGCAGTTGCCCTTTGTTCAAATTCAGATTCTACAAATTGTGATGGTTCTTCCAGTATTTGGGTCATGGGTGAGGTCAGAGATAACAGTCATATTTATCATTTTTTGAAGATTCAAAAATCACAAATTCTTTATAAAGAAGTTAAAAAGATGTCAAAACATGAAAATCAAATTACTTACCGATGCTTCTTGTTTATTACCTAAAGAAGTGATGGAAAAGGAAAATATTGGTTTCTTTGAATCTATTTTAATTATTGATGGGAAGGATCATAGAGAATTAACCGAACTGAATTTTGATGACTTTGTAAATAGTCTTCACGATCTAGATCCCTATCCTACAAGTAGTCAAGCAACTCCAGAAGATGCTCTGAATATCCTTAAGAAAACTATAGACGAAGGATATGAAGAAGCGCTTTATCTGGGCATAACTCCAAAAATCTCCAGTCAAATGAATGTTGTTAGACTAGCATCAAAAACTGTTAAGAAGCAGCTTAATCTTCACATTTATCCAACAGAGTTAACCGTGGGTTCTCAAGGTGCAATGGTTTACAATACTATAAAGCTCTTGAAGAAAGGAAAATCTGTTGAAGAGATAATGAAATATTTAGATTCTATAAAGCATAAAATCTACACCATTGGAACAACAGTAGATATCAAGACTCTTTTCAAAACAGGAAAGGTAAGTCGAGGTTCAATGAAAGGAGTTATGGTTTCTCTACTTAAGATGAAACCTATTGCACATTGTACTGTAGAAGATGGTTTCACTGCATATGGTGCTGGTTTAAGTTATAAGAGTGCTCTAAAGAAAATGATTGCAGAGATTGAAAGCAGAACAGATCCTGATAAAGAATTCAATCTCTTCATGGCTGATGCACTAAACAAAGAGTTTGCTAAAAAATATGCTGAAGAAATCAAAAAGGTAAGAAAAATAAAGGAAGTATTTTACTGGAATATGCCTCCAACAATGGCATTAACAGCTGGAAAATGGGCAGTAACTGCAACTATTGCTCCTGTACTTGAAGAATAAGTTAGTAATCTTCTTCTTTTCTAATTTCTTTTTTCTTCATAGCTTTAGGTGGATCAGGTAAGCCTTGAATATCTGTTAGTCTTTTCTCTGTTTCAACCTTTTTGTAAAACGATTTTGAGAGTTTGATTTTTCTTAAAGTTTCTTTAATTTCCTCTGTAGATTTTCTCTGATACTCTCCCCAATCTTCTGAATAGATTCCTTGTTTCTTAGCTATATCAACTTCAAAATCATGGAGAATTTGCTTTGTATTTACAATTGACATTTTATTTATGATGAATACACAATTGTCTATAATTTGCCAAATTTGAACACGAATCTTGTCTGACATAGTCTCCTTATCAACATTCTGAACAAGAGTATCTGTTAAATCTGATATTGTTTGTTTTAAGGATTTCAAGCTTTCTATATCAAGAACATCAGGAAGATTTGATGCTATAAGATTAGTTTCGGAAAGAGTTCGAGTTAGTTGTCCTTCTAGAAGAGCTGTACTTTTTGCAAACTTTCTTACTTCGAATCTCTTGACAAGACTTCGGAGAGCTCTAGTTGAGCTCTTTACATCAATTTCTGTTTCGTTCTGGAAATAAGTAAGTATTTTTTTGTTAATTGAAATGCTCTCTTTTACAAATTTATCAGAATATTTCTGGTTAGTAAGTTCTGTAAGAGCTTTCTCTACAAAACCTAAAATTTCCCCATTTGAGTTATCTAATTTCATTAGAAAATAAGCCAGCTCTAACTGAGTATAATATGGAGCTGTCTTTATCTCTTTCATGAGTAATTTATCTACTTCTTTCTTTATTTCTTCATCAATCTGATCTAATGCATCAGAAGTATCTAATAGGTGTAAGAATCGGAGTAAGTTAGTTAAACTTAATTCTTCTGAAACACTCTTATTACTGAGAATT
>MEHH01000202.1 GCA_001940755.1 Candidatus Heimdallarchaeota archaeon AB_125 | reverse complement strand
AGATGTGGTGAGGGAAGGGAAGAACAAAAGAAACATTCTCGTACCTCTGAATATTCTTTACTTTTCTATAATACATTGACGTCAGAAGATAGAGAGCGAATTCAACTTCAGGTTTAGAGACTCCGTAAAGAATTCCTGTTGTATGAGGATTGCCATCTGGATTTATAGTATTAAGAATACCAAAAGATTTGTTTCTTATTTCTCTCTCAATAAATTTAAAATCAAGTTTCAATTTTGACATCTTCAGCACCAAATACCAAATACTTTCTCAGAATATAAGTTTAGTTCTCTTCATCGAGTCTGCTTTTTCTGATCTTCTTGAGAATTTCAATTACTCTTTTTTCTGAAATTACTTTTGCTTCAATTCTATTGTCCTTGGGTGTGTAATCACTTTCTGCATATGTAGCTAACATTCCTCTCAGCTTGTATCCTCTTTTAAGATATAGAAGAAGTAGTTTAGATTGATCGGCATTATCTAGATATCTTACAAGTTGCTTTTCACTTTCTGAAGTTAAAATAGTCCTTTTTAGTTCTACTAAAATTACTTCTTTTCTCGATTCAACGAGAAAAACTAAATCAATAATATGTTTATCTTTTTCCTCTGTAAATATGAGATGTTGTCTCTCTAACAATTTTATAGGTTGATCAAAGAGTAGAGAATGATCATATTCTATTGCATTTTCAAGGTCTTTCTCAAAATCAATAGCTTCATACTCCAAATTTAGAACATTGGTTAATTCCTCTACTTTTTTAGATCCTAATCCTTTTATCGATTCAAACTCTTCAGGAGATGCATTAACAATTCTCTTAACACTTCCAAAGGTTTGCAACAATTCCTTGGCTTTAACCCTTCCACATCCTGGAAGCATTTCAATAACTCTTCGTTGCATATCATAAATATCAATAGCTTTTCTTTTCGGAATAAATGAAATTTCAGGAACACCTATTTGTTCTTGTCTTGCAATCATACATATCAAGGCTTCAGTCTCATCAACATCTGGACTATACATTATGTTAATACCATATTCTATCATCATTGATGTTAGAGCACCTCTTACTGCATCCTTAGAAAACTGAGTATATTCAAAATTAACTTCTCCCTCCATAATCAACATAGGAATTTCAAAAAACTCTCTCATATCAACAGCGCTAGTGAATAGAGTTTTATCCATGATACCATTAAGCAAAGAACTGCCTGTTCTGCGTTCAATTACTAACCTCTCACTTATGATGTAACGATCAATATTTCCTTCTTCTTCAATTGGATTTAATTGCATACCAATTTTGGCTAGTTTTTTTGCAAGTTTGGATTTTGGTTTAGTCACAGATACTTGAATTGTACTATAATCAAAGCTCATGGTATTTAGTACTAGTTTTCCAAATTAATAACACTTATTCTTACTGATTAACTTTTTAAAGTCAAAACTGGTTATTTTTCAGATGAACAAAATGAAAGAAGAAACAAGGAAATTGTTGGATGAATTGATGGAAAGACCATCTTCTGCTTATTTAGCAACAATTGATAAAAATGGATCTCCTTCTATTAGAGCAGTTTTTAATCTTAGATGTAAAGAAAGTTTTGCACACCCCGCTAAAGTGATTAAAGAATATGATAAATATCCATATTCAGTTTACATTTCCACTAACACTTCTTCAGTAAAGATGAAACATATTGAAAATAATAAGAAAATAGCATTATACTTCAGTATTCCAGATGAAGGAAAAGGAATAATGTTTCAAGGAGAAGTAGAGATTTTAGATGACCTAAAATTTAAAGAATCTATCTGGATGAAAAACTGGAATATCTATTATCCTAAAGGGTATGAGGATCCAGATTTCACAATCCTGAAACTAAAACCAAAAATTATGAGAGGATGGTTTAGAGGTCATTTTGAGTATAATTTTACAGATTGACTTTTACTTATCATATGTACTGCAAACATATTTATTTGATTAAAGAAGTTTAATGCTATGGCATCCAGAAAGGAGTTGAGCGCTAAGGATATATGTATTGATATGTTAGATATCGCTGATATAAATTTTGTTTCAAATTTACAGGGTTTGAAACCCGAAGATGTAAATGTAAAAGCTCATTCTGACATCAACTCGATTAAAACAATAGTCAGACATTGTGCTAGACAAATGGATAGGACGATTGAGACTTATTCAATTGAAAGGGTTATGAGAGATAAGAAGGAGTATTCATTTGAGGAAATTATTGATATGTATCTTCAAATCTCTCAATCTTTCTTTGGATTGTTGAAAGAACTCCCGATAGAAGCTTTTAATGACAATCCTGGAGGAACTGGAGAGATCTTGAATAAAAGAATTCAAAGGATTGCTCTACACTATCTTGGCCATACTGGACAAGTAGTCCTTATTAGAAAGATGTTAGGAAGAGGAATTTCTGGAGCTTATGGCTTTGTCAAAGCTATGTCAATACCAACTAGGAAGAAAATTCGAAAAGAATGGCTAGACTGGTGGAATGGAACTAAAGAAAGTTTCTCCCAAGTTTAGTTAATTACTAAATGCGATTTCTATTCCTAAGTGAAGATTTTAAAAGTAGCTCTTAGATTTCACATACCATGCCTCAACAAGAGCAAGTTTTCGATGAGTTACTCATATCTGAATTTGAAAACGCATCAAAAGAGCAGTATGTCAAAGTATCAGATGGTTCAGAAGTTATGATTTTAACAACTAAAGCTCCAAAAGAACGAGCTAACGGATATACTTTCTTGCTTGTACCAGGTTGGGGTACTATTGTACCAGGATGGGAAGATCTCCTTATGGAAGCTATCAAGGATTTCAACATTCTTTATATTGAATCGAGAGAAAAACTTTCTTTTCGACCAGGTAAAGGAAAAATCAAAAACAATGTTGAAAGACTTGCATTAGATGTTCAGGAGATTATTGAATATCTACATATAGATCAAAGTAAACTTGTTACTCTTACCACTTCTTTCAGTACTTTAACAATTGCAAATCTTCTGGGATCCAAAAAAATTAAACCAGCATTATCAGTTCTCATTGGACCAGTATATCAATTTAATATGCCCCCGACATCAAGGTATTGGATGCATTTCGTACCCAATTTCTTTTTTCTTCTTACTAAACCAATTTGGCGTTGGTGGGTCAAAAAATTCAAAAGTGAAGATCCTGTTCAAGCAGCAAAATACTACCGTGCTTTAGATGAAGCTGACCCAAAAAAATGGAGAAGAGTTGCTAAGAGGGTTTGTTTTACGAAGGTTTGGGATTTGTACAGACAAATTGAAGACAATTATGTTGTGGTTATTGGAATGGAAACCGATAAGATGCATAGTGCCAAATTATCAAAAGACATTGCTGCAGCTATCCCTAATGCAGAATATTTAGATATGGGGACTAATAGGGCAACTCATACGGCAGAAATGATTGAGGTTATAAGAGAATTAATGAAGAAAATCTAACAAATAGATTTTTACATACTTAAAACATTCATTTTCTTGTAAAAAAATTCAGTAAAAAAATGAAAATAAAGAAGAGGAAGATAGGTGAGCTTAAATCTTCCTAATCTTAAATCAACACATTTGTTACTTGAGGAGCTAAACCAATTATACCCACAACAATACCTGCTAAGAATAAAGCAGCAAGCATTGCTGATATGAACCAAAATGGTCTTAAAAATCTCATATTTATGAACCAAAATGGTCTTAAAAATCTCATATTTATGAACCAAAATGGTCTCAAAAAGCTTTTCACTTCTTATCACCTCCTTTTAACTTTATAAAATTTAATAACACATAGTTTCATTTTCAATCACCAATAGAATGCAAAGATTGAATTTCAGTTTTTGAAAAGTTGAACATTTTAGTTCCTATTGTAAGAGCTAATACACCAAGGAAGATAACTATACTAGCTGACATCATAGTATTGGTAATCCCTATAGAATCAGCAGTAAGTCCTGATAAAGATAAGCAAGTAAAACTGAAAATCTGCAGATAGGCATTAGTTGCACTATAAGCTCTTCCCCTCACTTCATTGGGAACTTCTTCTGCAAAATAAGCATTGATACTTAGACCCATCATTCCAATTAATGTACCCATTATCAATCCTAAAGCTCCAATAACATATATTGAATTTATAAATTGAAACATGAAGTAGTAAACAAATAAAGAAAAGGCTCCCATGATAATAGCTGTAGATCGTCCAATTTTTTTCTCAAACTTTCCAAAAATCAGATTACCGACTACAGTTCCAAAGGCAATAATTGCGCCCACTATACCATATTCTGTTTGAGCAAGCTGCTCTAACAACTGATCTCCAGCATGACGTACTTCGAATATCCATGGATAGAGGAGCGGACCAGCAAATGATCCTCCAATAGTAATAACAGTATACAAGAGGATTAAAATTCTTATTATTTTATGATTAAATAAATAACTAAATCCTTCTCGTAAATCTTTGAAAATTGTTTTAACGGTTAGAGATTCTTTTTTCCTTGAAGCAGAAGGAATCATTGTAAAGACGATTATTACTCCAGATATGATATAACAACCACTAGTTATCCAAAAGGTGGGAGGTCCAAAGAAAGCGTAAACGGGTGCTGCAATCAATGGTCCCATGACTGCCAAAGTTTGGAAGATTAGTCTACTTATGCTTATTGCTTTAACATAGAGTTTCATTCCTACTATTTCAGGAATAGCAGCCGAACGAGGGGCTGCAAAACTCGAGGATCCAACTCCATCTAAAAAGGCAATAATTAGTAGGGGATAGAGAGATGTGATAAATGGAATAGCAATTATTGAAACTGCTCTCAGAAGGTCTGAGGCTATCATTATTGTTTTTCGATTAATTCTATCAGCAAAAACACCAGAAATTGGACCTATAAGAATCCATGGTAGAGTCTGCGCAGCTAAAACTAAAGTCATTCTAGTAGCAGAACCTGTTAAGATATAAACGTAAAGTACAATAGAAATTCTGAAAACCGCATCTCCGAAATTACTGAAAGTTTGACCTGCTAGTAACTTAAGGAAATTCCTGTTTCGAAAAACATCTAAATAAGATGATTCTCTCGCAGTTTCTAAATTTGTTTCACTCATTTGATCACATCAAGATAAAAGAAGAAATTATTGTAAGCTACCTCTATGAAGAACATGTTCTTCTAAGGAAGCTAACTTTTTCTTTCTCCAGGCTTTATCTATTAAATCTTGTTTCTTTTCCCTGCTTATCATATTATCACCTTCGTGTTTTGATTACCATTTCTTCAGGATCACATATAGGACAAGTATTGTCTTATTGGATACCTAGCGCGAGCTTTTCCTCTCCTGGCGTTACGAGCTCTTTTGAGCTGATTCAACTCTAATTCGAGTGCTTTTATTCTTTCATTCAATGTTCGATCAATCATTTGATCTTCAGTTTGGTAATGTTTCTCAGCCATTTGTTTCACATTCTCATTTGCTTGAGATTTGTTCTCATAGGTAGGTTATAGTG
>MEHH01000201.1 GCA_001940755.1 Candidatus Heimdallarchaeota archaeon AB_125 | reverse complement strand
AAAATCATATATAAACCTAGAATTTTTTCCTAATTTATAGACAAACTTGCTTAGTTGCATACATTCAACATAATTAGAAAAATAAAAAGAGGAAGTTAAATTGTAACTTCGATTTTGAGTTTTCGTACTAACTCTTTGTATCTGTTTCTAACAGTAACTTCTGTGACAGTTGCAGTCTCAGCGATTTCTCTCTGAGTTCGTCTCTCTCCTTCAGTAATTCCAGCAATATAAATTGATGCTGCGGCTAGACCTGTTGGATCTTTTCCAGCTGTCAAGTTATGTTCTTTTGCTCTGTTAAGTAGTTCAACAGCTTTTCGTGCAGTTCTACCACTTAATCTTAGCTCTGCTGCAAAACGAACAATATAGTCTGTAGGATTAGCTAATGGGATTTTAATGTTTAATTCTCTAACTATTAATCTATAGCACCTTCCAAGTTCTTTCTTTGAAATTCTTGAATGGCGTGCTATTTCATCTAATGTTCGTGGAACACGACGGATACGAGCTCCAGCATAAGCTGTTGCTCCAATCATGGCTTCAATGGAACGACCACGGATTAATCTTTTCTCGATGGCTTTTCGATAAATATTTGCAGCGGTTTCATTCACGCTTCGAGGAATTCCTAATTGTGATGATAATCGGTCTAACTCAGACATGGCATAAGCAAGATTTCGATCAATTGAACTATGAACTCTTGTTCTGATTTGCCATTTTCTTAACCGATAAATTTGAGCCCTTCGTTTAGGTGATAATTTCTTACCATACACATCTCTGTCCTCCCAGCCAATTTGTGTACTTAAACCTTTATCATGAATAGTAATTGTTGTGGGTGACCCAACACGACTACGTTTGGATCTTTCTTCTGCAGTGAAAGCTCTCCATTCAGGACCGTCATCAATTAGCTTTTCCTCAACTACAGTTCCACAGTTTCTGCAAATATGCTCTCCTCTAGTCTCATCCAGAATAACATCTAAACTACCACATTCAGGGCACTCGATATCTTCCTCTTCTTCTCTATATGATGTATCTGGTTGTTTACTCATTTTTGTATCTACCTACAATGAATTTTTCTATTATATTATTAACGAAGATTTACAGAAGAAGTAGTGTGCTACGCATTACAATGGTTTAAATTTGCATTACTCATCTCATCGTATGTGCTGGAGCGAATCTCTACAATATTTCATATTTTCGACCCTGTAAAATAAGAGAGAACCCTTCCAAATTTCCCGACACTTCTCTTTTTAAATCTTTCGCAGCTCTATGCTAAACTCCTAACCGTACCATTTCATATTTAAATGTTTCTATGACCAAAGAAATATTTTCAAGCTGTCGATTTCTTGTTAGAAGGGCTTTTAGTCGGGATTATCACAATTAGAAGAGTTTTTGTGTCTTCAAATTCACCTTATATATTTTTCGGAAGCGTCCTTTCTATCTCCTTTTTCACTAAACAGTGCTGAAACGTTAGAAATCTACAGTGTTACGCTCTTTTTTTTTATTATTCTTCATAATCTTAATGATAATGAACTCTATAAGTATACCAACAAGCATCACACCCATCCCACTGAAGAACGAAATGAAAAATCTATAACCAAGAGCAGCTAGAGTAATTCCCACAATTCCAGCAACAGAAAAAATTACTATAGATCCCTTAATCATTATTTATGTTATTCAAGAAACACTCATAACCTTTTCAGTGATTTTTGATTTTTCTATTCTTCTTATTTTTTTGGAAAATAGGTCTTCTTTTTGTTTGATAGTCATCCTGTTTTTTCTCTCTTTTCCCAAAGAGTTGATGACCTAGAATTTTTTCAATTTCTCTTTCTAGTTCATTTTCAATTTCTAACTTCTTTACAATTTTCCAATCTCTATGAATTTTGACGCTTTCTGGTTTAATCATTTTTTTCAAGTAGTTGGATAACTTGAGTACTTTTATTATCTTACATTTAATAAAATGTAGAAATAACTTTACAAAAGTGTAGTTCAGTATAATTTTATCAGTCTATTTTTTAGAATAATTTTCAGTTGATTCTCTATTGTTGAGAGGTTTAGGATTACTCTGCCGTTTTCTTTCTCCACTTACCAAAGGAGTAATTCCTTTCTTGATATTGTAATCAAATAGACTCTCATCTTTTATTTCTTCATGTTGAAAGATTGATTTGCTTTCTCTCTCATATATTTCATAAAGTGATGCTTGTTTGTCTCCCTGCTCTTTTCTTCTGTCAAAGTCCTTATAGATGTACAGAGCAAATAGATTTCCTTTCAAGTTAACATATTTCATGTCATAATATTTGCTGAACTCACTGATCCAGTCAAAAACTTCCATTGGAATTTCATTTATTTCTTCTAAATACAGAAAGATGGGTTTGGGATAAGTTATTCTTGTTGGAATTAGGATTTTTGCTTTAACTTCCCACTCTTTTACATAAGTTTCAAGAACTCCTTTTATTCTGTTCAATTTTGCTTGTTGAACATAACTTTCCAAATTAGTTAGCATTTTTTCCATTTTGTGATTGCTCTTTTCTGCCATTTTTCACACTCCTAAGTGAATAATAACTGACTTTTTTCCCCAACACTATCCTCAAACTATAATTGTAATTTTCTGTAATATTAACGTTTCCTAACAAAAATCTTCTAGATACTAGGTGTTTGAACTCCTTAGAAAAGGCTTTTTGATGTAGAAGTATGCTTAATTCTATAACTCTAGTAGTTCTTGTAAGGTCTAGAACAATTTCCAACCACCAAAAAATGGAAAATCTTTTTTGACGCAAAGTTAAAATTAAATAACAGAAGTTGTCTTTTAGTAAAAATACCTTTGAAGGTTGATTCATGAAAATAGAAGAATTTGATGCTGTTGTTGTTGGAGCTGGTTTAAGTGGATTACGTGCAGCTCTTGAACTTTCTGAACACTGGAAAGTTGCTGTAGTTAGCAAAGTTCATCCAGTTCGCAGTCATTCTGGTGCAGCTCAAGGAGGTATTAATGCCTCTTTAGGGAACACAGAAGCTGGTCAAGAAGATTCTCCCGAGAAACATGCTTATGATACAGTTTATGGATCTGATTATCTTGCAGATCAAGATGCAGTACTCTTAATGTGTGAAGAAGCTCCTAAAATTGTCATTGAATTTGAGAGTATGGGAGCACCTTTTTCACGATTAGATTCGGGATTAATTGCCCAAAGACCATTTGGTGGAGCTGGTTTTCCAAGAACATGTTATGCTGCAGATAGAACTGGTCACGTTCTATTACATACCTTATATGAACAATGTGTTCACAAGAATGTACAGTTCTTTGATGAATTTTTCTTGATTGATTTAATTAAGGTTGAAGATCAGATTACAGGAATACTTACACTTGATATGACATCTGGAGATTTAATCATCTTTCGAACTGGCTACGTTATCTTGGCAACAGGAGGTTTTGGTAAAACTTACAAACGCTCAACTAATGCCATCATCAATACTGGAGATGGTGTTGGTGCAGCTTTCAGAGCTGGAGTTCCAATGCAAGATTGTGAATTTGTTCAATTTCACCCAACAACTCTCTATGGAACAAATATCCTAATTACTGAAGGAGCAAGAGGAGAAGGTGGTTTACTCTACAATAATCTGGGCGAAAGATTCATGTTAGATGTTGCACCTAGTGCAAAGGAACTAGCTCCTCGAGACATTGTTGCTCGTGCAATTGAAACAGAAGTTCGAGAAGGAAGAGGATTTGAAGATGCTTATGTTCACTTGGATCTTACTCATCTTGGAGCTGAAAGGATTAAAGAAAGATTACCTGGAATTAGAGAAATATCTATGTATTTTGCAGGAGTTGACCCGATAAACAGTCCAATACCTGTTCAACCTGGTCAGCATTATTCAATGGGAGGTATAGGAACAAAGTTTGATGGTGATGTATGTGAAACAATCCTTTCTGGTTTATATGTCATTGGAGAAACTGCATGTATTTCTGTGCATGGAGCCAACCGTTTAGGAGGAAATTCTTTGTTAGAGACAGCTGTTTTTGGGAGACATGTTGGAAGATTTATGTTAGATAAAGGATTACCTAATTTACCTGAAGTAATCAACGTAATGAACGCAGAAGAAGAAGCTATTCAAACAATTGAGAAGTTATTCACTAAATGGGAAAACAGCTTAGGCAAGATTCCAATTACAATTCAAGAAGCCATGGGAATAGCTTTAGATACAAAAGTGGGTGTTTTTCGAACTGAAGATGAGCTTAAAGAAGCATATGAAGAAATTTGTCAGTTACAAACAGAATTTAAAAATGTTAAAATCTCATCATCGAAGAGAAAATTCAACTATGGTTTAATTCGAACTCTTGAACTTAGAAACATGTTAGACATAGCAGAAGTTACAGCTTTTGCTGCCATGTGGAGAAAAGAGAGTAGAGGAGCTCATTCTCGTGAAGATTATCCAGATAGAAATGATGAAGAATTTCTTGTTCACTCTATGGTTACGCGAGATGAGGAAGGCAATTTGAAGTTAGAAGCCAAACCTGTGAAACTTGGTCATTTCGAAGTAAAGGAGCGTGTCTACTGATGGAAGAATTACAAAAATTCCTGATATTTAGAAAGGATTCCGAGACTCAGGAAATAAAGTACGAAAGATTTGATGTCCCAAAGAGAAAAGGCATGACAATTTTGGAAGCTTTATTCTATATTCAAGATAATCTTGATTCTTCTCTAGCATTCCGATACTCTTGTCGAGGAGCGATTTGTGGCAGCTGTGGTATGACTGTAGACAAAGTCCCAGATCTTGCTTGTAGAACTCAAGTTTCAGCAGTTAAATCTCAAAAGAAACCTGTGAAGCTACCAGAATTCAGTTTCGGAAAAGTTCCAGATTGGGATCAAGAAAATGAAATATTGATCGAACCGTTACCAAATATGGAAGTTATTCAAGATCTAGTGGTTGACATGGAACTATTTTGGGCATTTTATAGAAAAGTAGAACCATTTTTCACAAGAGAATGGAATGATGAAGCTCCTGAATCTCATCAGAGTTCTGATGCAGCTAGATCAATTGAGCATTTGGTAAATTGTATTGCTTGTGGTCTATGTTGGTCATGTCCCGTTAATGCAAATAATAAGAATTATTTTGGTCCTACAGCTCTAGCTAAAGCTGATAGGTTCATTGCTGATAATAGATTATCTGAGGAACATAGAAAAGAAATCCAGACAAAAGTTTGGTCTGAAAACGCAGTTCCAGCATGTGAGCAATATTTTGTATGTAATCGAGTATGTCCAAAAGGTGTCAGACCAGGAACAGCAATTAAGGATATTAGAGATAAGTGGTCAAAAACTGAATGAAAATACTAGATTTGAAAAAGATATTTTAGGTGAGGTGGAAATTCCCTCTAATGTGTACTGGGGAATTAGAACTCAAAGAGCAATAAACGATTTCAAAATTAGTGGAAAGAAAGTTCCCGATTCTTTTATTCTTGCTTTCGCTCACATCAAGAAAGCATGTCTTCA
>MEHH01000200.1 GCA_001940755.1 Candidatus Heimdallarchaeota archaeon AB_125 | reverse complement strand
TAGCAAATCGTCATTCATCCAAAAAGTTAAGAAACATTCTGATTTTTCCAACTTATGTCAGATACTGAAGAAAGTAAGACTGAAGACATTCAATCTGCTGAAGTTGAGAACAAATTAGGTAAACTAGGTAAGTATCTATCCCTTGCAACTATCTCTATTTTATGGGTAGTAACTGCAGTATTAGGAATCAGAGATTTATGGATTGGGAAAGGAATAATTGAAACCCCTTGGGTAATCTTTAGTATCGTTTTAACAGTAGTAATAATTTTTCTTGTAGTTCTTCCATTACTTAGGAGTCTCAAAGAGGACGTCAGAGATTATAATAAGAGAAAGGAAGAAGAGAGTCAAGAAGAAAAAGTAGAACTTGAAGATTAGATAATTTTATTCAAAATCTCTAATACTAAAAAATATTTTTGCTCCTTGAGTATAGTCTCCTTTAAGTCATCTAGGATTAATCGCTAAAGTTGCATCCTCAGAACTAACCACAAATCCTGTAATTTTTTCTCCATTATTGATTTTTTCTAAAATCCATCTCAGATTGTGAAAAAAGACTTCATTTTGAAGAAGAAGACATTTATCGAACTCTATTATGAACCATTTATTCTTATCTGTTATTTCTGATGATAAGATATTCCCCCACAAATCTTTGTGACCCATACTCTCAGGATCTCCATAAACAATTGGGAATGAAGAACATCTTGATCTTACACGAAAATCATCATTTGAACACCCGGAATCCTTATCCAAAAAACCGCATTCAAAACAACATTCTCCACAGTCTTTACATGAGGAGAAATAGAGATGTATTTGTGAAAATTGTGACATTTTACTCATTTTGTTGTTGTTTAGCTTTGTAAATTTTGTACTGTTCTTTCATATCTTCTACATCATGAGAAAGAACGTTTCCGTGCAGTTTTAAGACTTTTAGAACATCTTCAGGATCATCTGCATGCCAATGAACCTTAAGCATCCCTCTCATTCCTGTTATTGCTAAACTGTCTCCAATACACTCTTGTACAATTTGTTCCTTTACTTTTGCTGAGAATTCTTTCAAATTTTCTTTTGTTATTTCTTTGTTTTGAATAACTGTTACTATATCATACCTGAAATTTACTGCATCATCTTGTGGAACATTTACCATGTTAACACCTTGATTTCTTAGTGCTTGAATTGTAAAGGATATATAATAATTTTTACTTTCTCAATAGATTCTAGAATGGAGATTTTTTCCATTTTCTACCTCTTGCTGCTAGAATTGCAATAAAAACTAATGCACTCAATGTTACTAAAATTGTTTGAGTGTTTACTGTTGTTAAAATGGATACATAAACAGAAGCAAAACTAGCTCCATCTCTATTATCAACAACGAGATAATATACATTTATTCCTAAAACTGTGACAGAAGAATTGACCGTGGTTGTATTCCCAACTGGAAAAGTAGTATAATCAGTATGAGTAAGATTTGCTAACCCTAGATATCCCTCTATTGTCATTTTAGATCCGGATGAGATATTTGATGCTCCTACATAAGCTGCAACTACTTCACCATTTCCACTATCCCAAAGAGTCCAAGCTGGTTCATCTAGTATAAATATATTTACTGGTCCTCCATTATGAACCTCTACAGTCAGCTGTACAAAATAATTATCCTTGTTAACAGTAAATGTTTCAGAACCTATGTTACCATCATCCACAGCAAAGTCCCATTCGAATTTCTCAGCATTTACCATTGGCGCTGATATGAATAAAGCAATAACTAGTAAAAATAATCCTGTAGAGATACTCTTTTTCATGATAGTAAGTTCTTCCCTTCTTTTAAATAATTTTTGATAATTTTCTCCCAAACTAGTTTAAATTTCGAAAAATTTAATAGTCCGCTTCAAATACCTAATCAAATAGTGAAGTCCTATGAAGAAGATTTATATCATAGAGGATGAGAAAGACATAAGCAATTTGTATAGGTTACTTTTTGAAAGAGAGGGTATAGAGATTGAAGATATTGTTGCTAGCGGACGAGTTGCATTAGAAAAAATTGAACAAATAAAAGAGAAATTAGAGGATATTGTTTTTCTAATTGATAACCGTATTCCAGAAAAAACTGGTTTAGAAGTTGCTAAAAGATTAATTGAAATCTCTCCTGCACTTAAAAAGCAAATAATAATTGCCACAGCGGACGACACTATATCTAAGTATCAAGTAGAAGATTTGGGAATCCCTCATTTTCTAAGGAAACCTTTCAGTCTAGAAGACCTGTTAGCAACTATTGACAGAATTAAAAATGAAAAAGAATAAAATTCCTTTTCAAATCAAATGAAAGTTGCAGTTGTATTATCTTGTTTCTTAGTTTGTTCAGGAAGTGCTATTTCTCCAAATCGTGATTCATATGCCTTAATTTGCTCTTCAACAACTTTCTGGAGAATCTTTAGTTGATGTGGAGAAAAACTCACTTCAGCAACTATTTCTTTGATTATTGTTCGAGGAATTAGAGCATTTGGTCCTATACTTGGTTCTGTTGCATATTCAGCTTGATCTTTGAAAATAATCATCTTAAAACCAGATATAGAGTGCACCATTTGGATGCTTTCTGCATAGAAGTTCGGAACATCTTCATTTCTCTCTACTTTGATTGGTATATTTCTACTCATGATTTGATTTTGTCATATTTGCATATTAACTTTATCTTTCTTAGATTTGGGCAAGTTGTACAAATAAAACAACTCTAGGAATTTTCGAGCAATTACTAGTATAGTCATATCTGATGGAAATATAAATATATGAATCAAAAAAAGGAACTAGCAAAGCTAGTTCAATTTAAATTTCTTTTACGTGTTCTCATTATAACTAGTGCAATTACGAAAGTTCCAAGTATCAATCCTGAAATGATAGCAAATTCTCTTACATGGGGAATCTTGTATTCTACATATTGGCAATTAGAATGAGAACTGTTTCCTGCAAGGTTTTCAGCAGCTATAACATAGTAGTAGTAACCTTCGGATGGTAAAGTATCTACATAGATACTAGAAGAAACAGTAGCTATTGGAATCATTCCTTCCACAGACCAAATGTAATAATCAGATCGATAAATGTAGTAGTTGGTTGCTGTTGAAATATTATTCCAGTCTAAAAGAACAGTATTAACATCTATTGGATTAGGCACAATAAAAGCAAGTTCAGGAGTAGTAGGAAGAAGAAGAAGATATGCTTGCTTATAAAAAATATCCCAATCTGTTCCACAATTGGTGTAATTAGTTTGATCCCTCCACGCTACATGAATTCTGAAATTTGAATCAATAATAAGAGAGGGATAGTTAGAACCATCTGTACTTTCTGTGGAAACGACTTCTGTGATAGTCCATGAAGATGTAGAAGCGTCCCAGCATTTGTAAAAAATATCATAATCTGTTCCACAATTGGTGTAATTAGTAGAATCTTCCCAAGCTACATGAATATTACCCGCAGAATCGACAGCGAGAGAAGGACGATAAGAATGACCTGTGCTTTCTGTGGACACGACTTCTGTAGTAGTCCATGAAGATGTAGATGATATCCAATGTTTATAGAAAATATCAGCGTCTGCTCCACAATTAGTATAATTAGTAGAATCGTCCCAAGCTACATGAATATTATCAGAAGAATCGACAGCAAGAGAAGGATTTACGGAATTACCTGTGCTTTCTGTGGACACAACTTCTGTAGTAGTCCATGAAGATGTTGATGATATCCAGCATTTGTAAAAAATATCATAATCTGTTCCAGCTCCAGCATAATTAGTATAATCTTCCCAAGCTACATGAATATTATCAGAAGAATCAACAGCGAGAGAAGGATTGTAGACTGCAGTTGTACCTTCTGTCGAAACAATTTCTGGAGTTGTCCATGAGGAAGTAGAAGAGTTCCAACGTTTATAATGAATCGCATACCAAGTATTACCATTAAAAAATTCCCAAGCTATATGAATATTGCCAGCAGAATCAACAGCAAGAGAAGGATTGGAAGAAATATAAACACTCTCTGTGGTAACGACTTCTGTAGTAGTCCATGAAGATGTAGAAGCATTCCAGCATTTGTAAAAAATATCATAATCTGTTCCAGCTCCAGCATAATTAGTAGAATCGTCCCAAGCTATATGCACATTATTTACAGAATCTACTAATATTGTAGGATGGTAAGAAGGAGCACTGCTTTCAGTGGAAATAACTTCAGTGATGGACCAAGATGTCGTGGAAGAATCCCAACGTTTGTAGAAAATATCAGCGTCTGCTCCACTTCCACCATAATCAGAACCCTCATGCCACACCACATACACATTCCCTATAGAATCGACAGCTATTGAAGGATCAGAAGTAGGATATATTGATTCTGTTGAAACAACTTCTGTCATTGACCATTCCAATATGGAAATGTCATTAGAATCTAAATTATATTGATCATGTGTTCCGTCTACTAGAGCTTTTGTATTGAAAGTATTGATCGAAGAAGTACTAACTAGAAATCCTATTATGAGAACGAATAGACTTATAGTTTTTTTTCGTTTTTTATTCATTTTAATCACTTTTTAATTGTTAAATTGTACAAATATTACTTAACAGTAGATAAATTTTCTTGAACAAGAAAGAATTACCTAAACCGGGTAATTTCTATTTTTAGATGAGTAAAATGTCATATACTCAAACTTATCAAATTCTTAGAACTTTCTTTACAAAACTTTTTGAATTGCTCAACAACCTATCTTTCAATGGCATCTTTTGCAATAGGAGTTATCCTATCTTTAACTGCGGCTGTTGGCTGGGGATCTGCCATGGTTATATTCAAAGTCGGCGTAAAAGATGTTGATTTCCTAGCAGCTGGATACATTAGAGGTCTGATTGTTATACCATTCCTTATTTCCTTAGGTTTTATATTTGATGGGATTACTACTTATGCAAAACTAATGACTTACCCTAATATTCTTTGGGTTCTTTTAGGAGCTCTTTTTCTTGGATTAGGTGATGTTTTTTCACTGCTAGCATTGCAAAAAATAGATGTATCTATCTCTCAACCTATTACAGCAATTTATCCTATATTTACAACACTCACTTTACTAATTGCAAAGATAGAAGATATTACATGGTTTATTATTGGCGGAACATTGCTTATCACAGCTGGTGTTATTATAATTTCTTATTTTTCTCAAAAAAATGAAATGAATAATAATGATGAGATTTCTAGTCAAGAATCAGAACTAAAAGATGAAAAACCTAAGAGAAGGGTTCCTGCAGGAATTCTTATTTCAATTATAGCAGCTTTCTTTTGGGGTGTTGCAATAGTCTTCAATCGAGTGATTCTTGAGGATCCTTCTATAGAAGTTATCCCTTTAATGGGACTAAGAAATGGTCTAATGGTTGTAGGGATTGCTCTATTTGTTTTCATAAGATTTTTCACTAATAGAGAAAAATATGCAAAAAAAATTTTTGCACCTAAGAAAGAAGTATTTTTGCTGATGGGT
>MEHH01000199.1 GCA_001940755.1 Candidatus Heimdallarchaeota archaeon AB_125 | reverse complement strand
ATGGTACTCCATATGCATCTAAAACTGCTTCAGTGACTTCTCCCATTAGAAGGTGTTCAGGAAAGGTTTTATCAGGTTCAAGACCTCGATAACTAACAAAAATTAGAAGCGGAATTTCATACAATTGAGCCAGAGAAGTAAGTGCATCACCAATTGTAGCTAATCCTGAATTTTGCATAATCAAAAAACAATTCTGTTCACCAAGAAAATGACCGCATGCTATTCCTACAGCTTCATCTTCACGAGTAGCTGGTATATATTGAATGATGTCATTATTATCAAGTTCAATAAAGAGTTCTTTGAAATAAGAACAAGGAACACCAGTCGCTAGTGTGAAACCTTGTTTATCTAAATAAGAAACTATTTCAGCTGAAACAATCAAATGAAACTACCTCAAACAATTGGAGTTTAATTTGCAGATATAAAAATATAATTGAAATTCATCTATCTTTTTGTCTCTCAAACCATCGAGACATTGTATATTGTCTTTCTTCTTTTGAAAATCTCTGGTTTTTAACAAGGGGAGATAATGATTTCTTGATAAGATCAAAGGCTTCTTCCAAATTTTCCACTGCATCAACATCACGATGGGTACCTTCATAAGGAAAATTGTCAAGATAGTTTGATTCATATTCTTCAGAGGTATCTGTTTTTGTAACTTCCCACAATTTTTTATTTTCATTGAATTCTTTTATTGCCTCAAAATCAAAAACTATAGTAATTTTACGATAAACTTCAGGTTTAAGAAACTCAAAAAAAGGAAGTTTATCTACACCTATTCTTTCAGTACAATCCTCAATAATCTGTTCAAATTCTTCAGAAATAAGTGATATGATATCTCCTTCTCTTGATAAATATTCTCTGAAATCTTGATCATTGAGAAATGCTTGTTCAAAGTCCTTTTCTGTATAAATCACAAAACGTTCTTCTACAGACCACATTTTTCTTTCAGTATATGTATACCTATATCCTTCCTCGATTTCTTGTAGATTACCATCTTCAATCCATTTTCTTTTCCAGTAGTTTCCTATTAGACTTAATGCTTGTTTGTATTGGTTGGTTTCACTAGTTTCAGGAATAGATTTATCCTGTTCCATGAAGCACTAGATACTATAATTTCTAAAATACTTTTGGTATTCAAATGAAATCAGAAAATCTTAAGAAAAATCAGAAAGCTTTACTAAGTTATATATAAATTAGTATTTGAAAAACAAAATGAGAGTAAAGAAAACTACTTGTTTTCAACAGTCATCTTTTCGAAATAAGCAGAGATATTTTCTGTTAAAACATTGAAAACTGTCTCAACGTTCAAACCTGTTTTAGCTGAAGTTTCGATGTATGGAATGTAAAATCCAGACCATTCTGAAAGTTGATCTGCATACTCTTGAGCATACTCTTTTGGAACTGAATTAGGAGTACTTTCTCGAAGATCAGCTTTATTTCCAATCAAGACTAAAGGAACAATGCGATTCTTATTGTTTCGAATAAGTTCGTGAAGCCAATTTGGAAGAATAGAGTAAGTTTCAGGTCGAGATATATCAAAACAAAGTAGAGCTCCAGCTGTTCCGCGATAGTAAACTTCTCGAACAGCAGAAAATCTTTGCTGACCTGCTAAATCCCAAATCTGTAGTGTATATTCAACGCTTTTATGGACCATCTTTTTAACAGCGAAATCAGCGCCAATAGTCATCATATAACCTTCTTTGAAGCTCTCTCCTAGGTATGTACGACGAATACTTGTCTTTCCTACTGCACCTTCTCCTAATAATGAAATTTTGAAAATTCTTTGGCTCACTATAACACCACTTTCCTGTATAATTTTCTCTCTTCCATACTTTTAAATGATTTGTTAGAGGGAATGAGTTTAAAATTACAATATTAATTCTTTGCATGTTCCATTTTTTCATACTGACTTGAGATTTGATATTCAAAAAAGAAAAAAGAGGATGTACAAAATAGTTTCTTTATCTTGTTCTTTTCCTTCTACGTAAGATAACTACTCCCGCAATAAACAGCACAGAAATACCTGCTACCCACTCAAAATTAACTTTAACTCTTAAAGATTCGTCGGTTATTTCTAGAAAAATATCTGCACTAGCATCATCTCCACTACCTTTCATTGTAAAATGTAGTTCGTATGAACTAAGCACACCTAATTGCTTATTGTAAATAACTGTAGCTTGTTCATTGATATCGACAGTACCAAAGAATAATTGTATTTTTACTTTAACTTTAGTTTCGATAGCAAAAACATCTGCATTATTTATTAGTTTGTAGCTTGCTCCTCCGATATCAAACTCGTATGGTGACAAATGCTCATATAAGTAATCAAAAGTATTCATAACTGTTCCATTTGACAGAACTTCTTCTGGATAGACAAAAACAATTGGAAAGTGTTGAATATTCGGTGTTATTTCACTGAAGTAGATTTCACTAGCATCATCTCCAAGATAATCTGAATTTAGACGAAATTCTGCCCAAGGATGAGTAGTAGTAAATAGATCGTCAAAATGTGTTAATGTAACATTGTCTGGATCATCAATGAATTTAATCTTGAAAATATCTCCTTGTGTCATATTTTCTCCTGCATTTATTTCCCAAATGAAATCTTCAGGGCAAGCATATTCTATAACTGAAAATGTCTTCATTTCCCATGAGAGTTCTAATGATGGAACAAGATCGTCGTGGTAGCTGAAGTCTGTTAAATCTGTAGCTGCATTAGTATGTCCAATATTTATTGCAAACAACATAGTCATCAAAAATAAAGTTATGATTGTTATTTTCTTCTTTTTGATTGTGAAAACCTCCTTGTTTTCTACCCTACTAGGTTATTTATTGAGATATATAAACCATTGGTCAAAAAATTGTGCACCTATCTTATGATTAAATATGTTACTGGAATTAATTGTTAGATTTTAAAGAATAAGAGAAGTTTCTCAAAAAAAAGATAAAAAAAGATAAAAATTATTGATAGCTATTTTGATGTTTAATAATTATATTCTCTTTTTTCTTCTCAGAAAAACAACACCAGCTATGAACAGAACAAATAAACCAGACACCCATTCATATGCAACTTCAACCTTCAAAGTATCATCTGTTATTTCAAATAAGAGCTCTATTTCGTTTACTTCTGTTCCATAATCAACTTTCAAGTGATGATAATAAGTGCTGAGTATTCCCCATTGTTTATTATATATTACTCTACTCTCTATTTCAGTTTTTATTGTTCCAAATCCAAAATTTATTTTTATTTTTGCAGATAATTCTACAGCAAATGCTTCAGCACTGTTTGTCAGTTTATATTTGCCACCTGCAACACTACCTTCATTTGGTTTTAATTGATCATATAGATAATCAAACATACCAATTTCACTTCCTCCTATCTGAAGAGTCAAGGGATAAATTAATCTAACAGGAAATTCGTCAATAGGTGGTTGCAGATCAGCAAAGTTGATTGCACTAGCATCAGTTCCAAGATTATCAGTATTCAAATAGAAGTGACCCCATAATTCAGTAGTAGTAAATAGCTCATCATAGTGGGTTAGATTGAGATTATCAGGATCATCGAGGAAAACTATCTTGAAAACATCATCTAATGATACATTGAGTGAAGCTGTAGGCTCCCAAATATAATCTTCTGGATCAGTCCAGTCTATAGTTACAAAGGTACTTAAAACCCATGATAATTCAACAGGTGCATCTAGTTCACCGCTAAAAGTGAAATCTTCAAGAGTTTGAGAATTAACAAAATTATGTCCACTATTGACTAGAACTAGAATCAGTAAAACAGATATTGAAATGGTTAATATTTTCTTGTTTTTAATTATGAAAACCTCCTCGTTTTCTAACCTACTAGGTTATTTATTGAAGTATATAAACCATTGGTCAAAAAATTGTGCATCTATCTTACGATTAAATATTTAACTGGAATGTAATTGTTAGATTTTAAAGAATATTAGACGTTCCTCAAAAAAAAAGATAAAAAAAGATAAAATTATTGATAGCTTTTTTGATGTTTACTAATTATATTCTCTTTTTTCTTCTCAGAATAACAACACCAGCTATGAACAGAACAGATATACCAGCAATCCATTCATAAGCTACTTCTACTCTCAGATTCTCGTCTGTTATTTCCAATAATATATCAGCTGTTTCAGTATGATCATCGTACTTTGCTTTATAGTGTATTTCATATGAGCTTAGAATCCCCCATTCTTTATTATAAATTACTGTAGCTTCCTTATCAATGACTACTGATGCATAAAACAAAGTAAATTTCCTGTGAAGATCTGATGTTATCGAAAAAGCAACATCATCATTTGTTAGTTTATATTTTGCACCAGAAAAAGATCCCTCAAATTGTTTTAGATCTTCGTATAAATAGTCAAAAGTGCTGGTTTCATTTCCATCTATCTGAACAGTTTGTGGATAGATAAATTTAACAGGAAAATTTTCTATCATTGGAGCAAGTAGATCAAAAAAGATTATGCCAGAATCATTGCCTAATAGTACGGAGTTCAAATAAAATTCTGCCCATGGTTCCATTGACCAATATAATTCTTCATAATCAGCTAACAATAAATTATCAGGATCCTCTAAGAATTTTATCTTGAATATATCATCTTGTACCATATCCGTTTCAGCAGTCATTTGCCACATAAAATCCTCAGGAGAATCATATCCGACAACAGAACATTCCTTCATCTCCCAAGATAATTCCAGTGGAGCAATCAGATTCTCATTATATGTGAAATCTTCTAATGTGTTTACAATAACAAAATTGTAACCATTGGTGACTGAAGCTAGAAAAATAACCAAAGATAAATTTGCAATTAAAATACTCTTCTTATTTATTGTAAAAACCTCCTAGGTTTCTAAATTATACACTAATTTTATCACTTATATAAACAATTGGTCAAGATGTTATACACAAAAAAAATATAGTACTATACAAAGTAAAATACATGGAAATAATAGTTAAACCAATTGGATTTATAGAATCACCGTTCAATGAAGAGGATAAGGTACCTATTCAACCCAGCTTTTCTGAGTCATTTGGTACTATAAATATTAACAAAGAATATCTAGAAGGATTAGAAGACATTGATGGTTTTTCGCATATTATACTTCTATATTGGTTTGATAGAGCAAAGGAAACAGATCTCAAGGTAATTCCTTTTCTAGATGACAAACCGAAAGGTATTTTTGCTATTAGACACCCAAATCGTCCGAATAAGATAGGTTTATCTATTGTTCAACTAGTGAAAGTTGAGAAGAACAAATTATTAGTGAAAGGAATAGATGTTCTGAATAACACACCTTTACTAGATATCAAGCCATTTGTTCCAGAGTTTGATATCAAAGGTATTGAAAATACTCGAATAGGTTGGTTATCAGAAAGATTCAGAAAAGAAGAAGGTGAATAACATTTCCAAAGTTGACTGTGCAATTATCCTCGCTGGGGGAAAAGGAACAAGATTACAGCCTCTAACAACT
>MEHH01000198.1 GCA_001940755.1 Candidatus Heimdallarchaeota archaeon AB_125 | reverse complement strand
GATTTTGAAGAAAATCAAGGTTGATTAAATTGGAGCGAGAAAGAATAAAAAAACTCGGTGCTGTAGAATATTTCACTGATTTAGGACATGCAATTGTTCATGATCCACCAAAATTACCTAAAATTGGATCGAATGTTGTTACTGAAAGAATGGAGCACATTGGAAAAATTGCAGATATTTTTGGACCAGTTAAATCTCCATATGTTAGCATTAGAATCAAACCACAATATAAAGAAACAATTGAGGTAGATACAACACTTTATGTTATTGATCGAAAACCACCTAATGTAAGGCAGAGAAAAAAATCCTATTCTCACAAGTATAGTAAAGCAATAAAAAAGTGAAGCTGAAAGAACACTAGTCTCACTATTTTTGTCGTAATTATTCAGTTAATTTTGTTTTTCATTTTTTCCTGAAATTATCATTTGAAATTGAACGGTATTAACACTTAAATATGCTAACAGAGAATGTATAATCAGACGATAACATCGTTGTTTGAGTCCTTCAGTTCATAGTCAAATGGTGAAGGGATTCGACTACAATTCGCTGGTGATGAGAATGATACCTGTTCAGAGAATAAAGATTGAGAAGAATTATAGTATTGCCTTAGGGGATGAAATTATAGAGATTATTGAAAGAACACAGACCAAGAATGTGCTCTATAGAGAAGTGTTAGATATGCTTGGTAATCATGAATCTATCGTTCTCAAACTAGATGAACTTTTATACACAAATCAAATTTTGAAAATTCCAATTAAGATTGGTAATGTCAAAGATTATGTTCTAACAATACCAAAGAAAAAAGAAACTGGATGGTTGACAATGGTGTGTCCTTGTTTTACATGTGACAGGACTAGTGAATGCGCAGTTAACAATCCAGTAAATCCAGTATCATGTAGATTGTACAACGAATGGTTAATTGAAGAAGATGAATCAAAGAAGATCCAACCCTTCAAATTTATTGAATATGATATACTGGATGATGATGATAAAATTAAAATTCCCTTGAAATAATCATAAAAAGGGAGAGAGGACATAATTTTTATCAATACTAGATTTTTATATTATTCAAATAACTCTATGTGATTACTTTGAGTGCTGACCCATATGCAAAAAAAGCTAGAGCAAGTGGATTTAGATCAAGAGCTGCTTACAAGCTTTTTGAAATAAACGATAAATTTGTTATTTTCAAAAAAGGTCAGCAAATCATAGATTTAGGAGCATCCCCTGGAGGATGGTCACAGGTAGCATCAAGAAAAATTGGAAGTAATGGATTAGTCATTGCTATTGATAAAGCATATATTCAAGAATTTAAAGAGAAAAACATAGTTATTGAATTTCAAGATATTTTTAAGAAAGATTTAGATACATTTCTACTTGAAAATTACGGAAAATCAGATGTCTTAATTTCTGATTGTGCTCCAAATATTTCAGGAAATTATGATCAAGATCATTCTATTCAATCAATGCTTGCTCAAAGAGCTTTCGAATTATCTCAATGTGTTCTTTACATGGGTGGTTCTTTTGTTTGTAAGATATTCCAAGGAAGTGAAACTCAGGAGTTTGTAAAAAGCGTTAAGGAAAGGTTTAGAACAGTAAAGTTATTCAAACCAAAATCATCAAGAAAACAGAGCTCAGAAATATACTTGATAGCTAGAGACTTCATTTCAGATTCTGAATGATATACTTGAAGTGATAAGATGACAACAGATAGCTGGAAGAAAGTTAAAGAAGGGAAAACAGAATTTGAAATTATCCAAGATGCTGAAAGAATATATGATGCATCTGTATTTTATAATCCCAAAATGACTATTAACAGAGATGTAACCCTTCTTATGATAGAGACTATTTCGAAGATACAGAAAAAATCACTGATTTTTGTAGATGCACTTGCTGGAACAGGAGTAAGAAGTTTCAGAATATTGAATGAATTAAGCAAAACCACCATTGATCATTTATTCATAAATGATAAAAATCCAAAAGCAGTCGAGATTATAACTAAGAATATTCCAACAAATGAAGACAATGAAAAACTTGAGATTATTCACTCTGATGCCCTGGATTTAATTTATGATTTTATTAAGCAAAAAAAGCCAATAGATGTTATCGATATAGATCCCTTCGGTTCTCCAATATCCTTCATTGAACCGTCCCTAAATGCTCTTAAACGTAATTCAGGATATCTCTTCGCAACAGCAACCGATCTGCAAGTTCTATGTGGTAAATATTCCGAAGCATGTTTCAGAATTTACAATTCATATCCAACACGTCATTATCTTTGTCACGAAGTTGCTCTTAGAATTCTACTCTATAATACCATCATTAGTGCTGGTAGACTAGGACTAGAGATTATCCCAATTTTTAGCTATCACCATGAGCATTTCTTGAGAGTTAAAGTAAAAATAGAAAAAAGCAAAGAAGCAGCAAATGAACAGCATAAACAAATTGGTTTTGTAACTTTTTGCCCTCATTGTTCATATCACAGTACTTACATTATTAGTGAAAATTATGAAACCTCAATATGTCCAATTTGCAATAATCTTCTAGAAAAAGCTGGACCTTTATGGTTAGGAAAATTATACAATAGGCAATACTTGATTCAAATGCAAAAACTGCTAGAAGATGTGGAACTGCCCACTGAAAAAACAATTTCAAAATTACTTGAAACAGCCTTAGATGAGATTGATGATATACCATTTTTTTACGATTTTCCATTCGTAACCAGGCAATCTGAGAAGAGAGGTATCAAAATACAAGATATCATTGATGCACTTATTGATGCTGGATTCAAAGCTTCCAGAACAGTTTTTAGTCCTGAAGGATTAAAGACAAGTGCTAAGTATGAAGAGTTAACCAAGCTTATTAAGAGATTCTAATTTAAGTGATGATAGAAATGAGTAACCAAGATGATATTATCGTGGGAATTGATGAAGCTGGAAGAGGTCCAGTAATTGGTCCTTTAGTAATCTGTGCCTATGCACTACCAAGAAAGGATTTAGAGCTGTTAAAAAAACACAGAGTAAAAGACTCAAAAACATTGTCTAAGAGAAGAAGATTTGAATTATATGCAATATTAATTTCAATAGCAGCCGATTATCAAACCAAACATCTATCTGCAGCTGAAATTGATGAATTAAGAAAGAATCATACTCTCAATGTTATTGAACAGAAAATGATGCTTAAACTAGCTAAGAAAATTAAACAGACTCCTGCTGAGATTTACATTGATGCTGCAGATGTTAATGAGAAAAGATTCGGAAAAGTGTTTGAAACAGAATTTCCTAAAGCAAAGATAATCTCTAAACATAAGGCAGATATATTGTATCCTATTGTTTCTGCGGCATCAATTATTGCAAAAAATCAGAGAGATGATGAAATAGCAAAACTCTCAGAGAAGATTGGTGAAAATATAGGCTCAGGATACCCTGCTGATCCAATCACAAAGAAATTTCTGAATAACTATTATAGAAAACACAAGAAGTTTCCCCCATGTGTGAGGGAATCATGGGATACAGCTAAGAAAATAAAGAAAGAGTTGAGCGAAACAAAAAAACTCTCTGAATATTTTTAGAAAGAAACATCTAATTCACTTGACTTTCTTCTTTTCTTGAAAATAAACGGGATTATTGCACCAGTTATCAAACCAATTGCATGGGCGAACAAAGTAACATTTGGACTGCCAAACGACATTATGAAAAAGAATATCACACCAGAGGCTACATATCCCCAGAATGATTTAGTTCTTTCATGCAGATACATCAATGTAAGGTCAGCCCCTAGTAATCCAAAAATCGCACCACTTGCACCAGCTGAAATTGAAATTGGCCCATAAACAAAGGAGAGTATTCCTCCCATCAATCCTGAGATAATGAAAACTAAATAGTATTGCCAGGATAATAGCCTTTCTTCTGCTTTTAAACCAAATACAAGTAGGAATAAGCAATTCGAAAGTAGATGCACGAGATCTACATGAACAAAGATTGATGTTAACAGCTGATAAACATGCCCTTGAAAAACAGCTAAGTTAAATTGCCCTACTCTAATTAGAATCTCTTGTGATATAGATATAGCATCTCTAAATGTTTCAATATTTACTGTAGCTAAAGAGATTATCCATAGAGTTATGTGAATTATTAGTAGAATTACTAATATGTTTCTTGTAGGTAAATTTGTTTTCCAGAATGAACTCATGGAGAAACTTTCTTCTTTTTTCTCACTCACAAATTAATGAAGGAGGATAGTTATTAAACTCTTTTTGATACAACGCAGAGTTTGTAGGTTTTCATCCCAAGAATAGACAAGCTTTTTAGCCTCAGTAAATTGGTCAATTAGGCAAAGTAAAATGGATATTAGTGGCACTATAATTGCTTCTGTTAACGAATTTGAAGAAATCAATGTGGTTAAACATATCTTTTTTGAATGTACATGCTGTACAAAATGCTGTCAGTTAAACAATATTCCTGTTACTGAACCTGATATAAGACTAATGCAAGATAATGGAATCGAAATTGATCAAATGATTGAAACGATGAGTCCTGTTCTAATAGCTAATAAAAATCTTGAACGAAATGGCTTGATTAAAGCATATATTCTTAGACAAAAACCTTTCGTGAGAGAATGTGCTTTCCTTGAAGAAAATAGATTGTGTAAAGTACACGATTTCAAACCTTTAACATGTCAACTTTACCCTTTCTCAGTAAAGAGAAATGAAGATAAGCTCTATGTGATAGTTCACCCTAAAAATATTTGCGAGCACATTGAAATTGATGTAGATGAATCTAAATCTAATACTTCTGAAATAGCAGAAAATCTTTTGTCTATTCTCTTTGGAGAAAAACAAACAGATTAATGATAAACTTTATCTGGTATTATGACTGATATACCTTCATGAGCTTGTTCAAAACAAATTTCATGAAGCTCGTTGAAGCGTATCTTCAAGACAAAGGGTTTACTGTAGAGATGTGTAATATTTACACAAGAAATGTAGATTTCTTTGAAAGTTACAAAAGAGTAATCATGTGTGCATACAAAGATGATTTGCTTTTAACCATACGCGCAAGGAGTGGAGAAGCTTCTGATCCTTTTAAAGGAACAGATGAACAAATCGAAGTTAAACTTCAAGAACCTGCTCTCAAATTACTAAGTTGTGTTTTATCTTTAAATTCTGGAATGGATTCAATATATTGTGATAAATTCAAAGGAATGAAAGCAATTCCTGTAATTATTATGGAAAAATCTTCAAGAAACCATCCTCTTTACTATTATTTTGATGGTGATACTAGAGAATCTAAAGCATGGTATAAGAAGAAGAATGTTGTTTATCTTCCATGGGAATGGATAAAAGAATTCTGGAATAGAGATTTCGAACTATCGTTGAAGGATCAAGGATATGAGGTATTGAAACCAATTATTCATGAACCTGAAGTTCATATTAAACAAGCAATTACAGAAATAGAAGAAGTATTGGCATCAAGAAGAATAGGTATAATGAAATCT
>MEHH01000197.1 GCA_001940755.1 Candidatus Heimdallarchaeota archaeon AB_125 | reverse complement strand
AGTTCTTCGAGATTTTTAGCATCCTGTTTTTGTTGAACTTTTGGTTTACTATCAACTATACTTAAACAGCGCTCAAAAGCAGCCATTCCAGCACTTAATTCAGGGAAGAATCTTGCTAACTGCATCACAGGTTGGAAGAAGCTTTCAAGGTAGAGAACAAACATTACAAGTGTTCCAGCTGTTATCCCCATATCAAGTCCAAAATACAACACTAAACAAAGTATGACAGAGGTTACTGTATTAAGCAATGGTCTCCAGAAATGTGTAGTAGCTGTTAATCGCATCCATGAACGGAAGTAATTCTCGTTTATTTCTTCAAATTGATTAGCAATGCTCAGTTCTTGACCAAAGCTTTTGGATATCTGAATACCTTCAATAGCTTCAACCATAGCAGAATTTACACTGCCTATAGCTTCTCGATAAGATTTACTAACTCGTTTGGCTAGATTGCGAAGAGTATACATTAAAATGAACAATACAGGGATAGCTGCTAGTGTAATTAAAGCAAGAATGTAATTGAAGTAAAATAGAATTCCCAATGTACCAAAACTAATGACTAAACTACCAACAGTATTGCTAATGAGTATAGCTGTGTTGCTGAAATCCAATGTATCATTAACGACAATGCTGTTAAGTTTACCACTCATATGTTCATCAAAGAAAGTCATATCTTGTTCTTGGAGTTTGGAAAATAATTCTAGACGCAGATCCTCTAAGAAAAATGGAACATATTTTCCAGATTGTGCTTGTTGCATAGAAAAAGCACCCCAATTTAACAAATACAGTGCTAAAAATCCAGAAGCTGCTAGTATAGCTAATACAAAGCGTGGTTGTGCAACAAAAATTTGCAAACCTGAAGCTTCAAGATAGGATAGCACAGAGCTTGATTTTGCTAATATCATCATTTCATCTGTAACAAAACCTGCAAGTAGAGGAGCGGTTACGGCAGCAATTGCTTGAAAAACCATGAACATAGCAATTAGTACAATATTCTTTTTGAAAGGAACAAGTCGTTTAGCGTACCTTTGGAATAAAACTTTATCACTATAGTTGCGTTCATGTTTATCTCTCATAGAGCTACTAAATAGTCCCATCTAGTTTGCCTCCTGTGCAATTTTTCCATCATCTAAATGCATCCCGAAAACTTTCCGATAGTCTTGCGAGCTCTGTAACAACTCTTCATGTTCTCCTTGAGCTACTATTTCTCCATCTTTCATTACTAAAATCAAATCTGAGGTTCGAATAGTATGCAAACGGTGAGTAATTACTAGAGTAGTACGATCTTGTAAGATATTCTTAACCGCTTTACCTATTTTTTCTTCAGTTTCGCTATCTATAGCACTCATCGAATCATCAAGAATTAAGATATCAGGATCTGTAAGGAAGGCTCGAGCTATCGCGATACGTTGTTTCTCTCCTCCAGAAAGAGTAACACCTCTCTCTCCAACAATTGTATCATATCCTTTATCGAAATTTGATATAAAATCATGAGCATGGGCTAATCTAGTTACTTCAGTCACTTTCTCCTTTGAAGCTTCAGGGGAACCAAATTTGATGTTCTCTTCAATAGTTTGAGAGAATAGATAAATATCTTGCTCAACCAAGGAAATTTGTTGTCGAACCATTTCTAAAGGATAATCCTGAATTGGTTTTCCATCAAGTAAAATCACCCCCGATTGAGGTTCATATAATCTTAACAAAAGCTTGGCTAGAGTTGTTTTCCCGCAACCTGTTGGACCTACTAATGCTACTGTTTGATCAGGTTCAATTTTGAAAGACAGATCATTTAGAACTAATGGATTCTTAGGGTTACCATTAGGATAAGTAAAAGAAACACTTTGAAATTCAATTGAACCTTTGAAAATATTAGAGTAATCAGTTTTCTTAACCGGTAACAATTCTACTTTACCTGTTGAAATTGTAGAAAAAAGCCTCTCACTTGCTCCAAATCCTCTTATCATATCCCTTGTAGCCCAGAAAATCATTGTTGTAGGATGAATGAGTGCAATTAATAAAAGAAGCACAGCTGTTAAATGACCTACAGTCATCAATCCATATTGTATTAGTATTACTCCAAATACTAAAGAAACACCAATAGCTGCATAAAGAGTCAAGAGAGGATAAAAGCGAGCTTGAATTCTTATTTCGCCTAGTCTGTTATTCCTGAAAGCTTGAACAGATTTCTTGAACTTTCTATATTCAACATCTTCAGCATAGAAAGCTTTGGTTACTTGTACACTATTCAAGCTCTCTTGTAAAGCTACGGTAACATCAGCATGTTTTCTTAGAGAATCTTTAGAATAAGGAAGCAAATGTTTACGATATCGCAGAACAAAATAAACATACAATCCCAAAAATGGCACAGTGAGTAAAGCCATCCAATAATTAAATGTTTGAATTTGAATAAGGGTAACAATAGTTTGAACAAATGGATAAACGTAAAACGAACCATGTGCTATTAATGTGTTAACCACACGCAGATCATTTGTAGCTAATGCTTGTAAATCTCCTGTTTTAATTCTGTCATGAAAGCTTAGAGGTTTGTTCTGAACATTTTCGAAGAATTCTCTACGCATGGATTGTTCAGTTTTGGATCCCAACTGATGTCCAATCATCCAAGTAGAGTATTCAACTGCATTTCTCAAGAAGTAAAAACCTAACAAAATCAGCATAGTGATTATTAGACTACGAGAAAAATCTTGGAGTATTATAGAATCGGTTATTCTTCCTATTTGGATAGGAATAATTGTCCGTAAGTAAGTTAAAGCTACAATCCCTATGAAATTTAGCGTGAAAAGCACTTTATGATTCAATACATGAACAAAAAACCACTTTACATAGGGATTCTTCACTTTAGATTCTTTGCTCTTAACCATAAGCTTTCCTCGATTAAAGATAAATTGAAAAGAAAAAGACTATTTTAAAAGTTTGTTAATCGAACCGAGGGAAAAAAGAAGAAGAATTACTAGTGTTTCTTCCTTCTTCTATATCTGACAATCAATAAAGTAAATAAGGTAAACAGAGTTATCCAGAGAGCTGAGCTTGTTCTTGAGGTTCCATTAGTATAAGGTGTAGGAAAAGTATGACTGGACCATAAGAATTCTATCTTACCATCAATCATTGTTAATAGAACGTTAATATCCTTTAGATTATCTGGATTCATTGCTAGTGGATCATCATCAATCACTATCAAATCAGCATACTTTCCTACTTCTAAAGAACCAATATAATCCTCTTGTTTTACTGCATAAGCACCTTCAATTGTCATCATTCTGAGAGCTTGCTTTACAGAAATTGTATGTTCTGCTAACCAAGAATCAGGAGAGTGTATTGTTCCATTTTCATCAATTGCTTTTCTTGTGACTAATCCCCACATGTGCAGGAAAGGTCTAATATTTGTTGATCTACTCCAGTCATCTTCATCATAACCATGAAGGAATCCAAAATCAGTTTCTAGATAAGAATGAAGGCCTTCACCAGGTAAAGAGTATCTGTTTACTGTTCTTTCCATCCATACAGGACCGTAAAGATCAGCGTAATCTTGCTGCCAATAAGTAGGGAAGTAACCTCTAACTGAATGAATGGTGTTAAGTGTTAAAGCTTTGGCAATCTGATCTTCTCTGATGAAACTGTTATGCTCAATCTGATGCCGTGCAATATCATTATCTGACCCATTTAATGCATATTCTATAGCATTTAGGATGGTTTCAGTTGCTCTATCTCCCATAGCATGAACAGCTATACTAAATCCTTTATCATGATAAGAATCTACTACTGAATTCAGTTCAGACTGGTTAAAGTAGAGATCTCCATAGGGATTAACAATTCCCCATAAATCAATCATTTCCTGAGTATATGGATCACTCATTGCTGGAAAACCTCTGTTTCCAGATGCACCATCTAGATAGATTTTGAAACCTGGTATTCGAAGCTTTCTACTAGGATCTAGAACTGGTTGGTCATCAATCCCTTCCCAACCTCCAACAATTACAGATTCATTATCTTCTAGCCAAGCAAAATTATAGATAAGGAAAGCATTGACTCTGAGACGAAGGGTACCATTTTGTTCAGCAGATTGAAACCATGCTAATTCACCATGATCAACACTCTTCTCATTCAAAGTTGTATAACCATTAGCAATTGCAATACTCTGAGAATCATAAATAGTGTACTTTTCACCTATCCAGAATAAAGAAGCCATATAGTGAGAATGACCATCAACAATTCCAGGCATAATAGTTCGACCATCTAAGTCATAGGTAGTGTCATTTTCTGTAGCGAAGTTTTGCAAAATAGTTTCAGTACTACCTAAACCAACTATTAGATTATCATCAATTGCTATAGCTTGAACTACAGGATTGCTTTCATCAATGGTGATTATGTTTCCGTTACAGAAGATATAGTCAACAAGTGCAGGACTGGTATCAGCATGATGAATTGCAGGAACGATAAAAGGACAAACTAACAAAATTAACACAGGAAGAAAAGAGAGAGATTTCTTCATGTTTATCACTCTAATTCAAAAAATAAAAAGTTTTAGGAGAATTTTGAAAGTTTCATCCTTACACCTAATTTTACAAAGAGTATTCATTGAATTATAGGATTTGAACTATTTAAGAGTTGGTCGCGACTAATTCGATACCATTTAGTTTTATTAGAATCCCTTAAAATACTGAATTTTAGGATTTGTAATCGAATATTTATTAAGTGCTTATACAATCACCTGAGAAGGAGGTTAGATTATGTATATCGACACTCATTTACATCTCTGTAATCGTTGGTGTGATGATATTCGTCGTCCAAAAGCCATTGCAGACATTGATAAAAACAAAATAGTAACCTGGGCACAATCCTGGGATATTCCTTCATATATGAAAGCTCTCGAATATTCAAAAGAGTCAAAATATGTTTTTCCAGCTTTTGGCGTTTTACCTTGGGAAGCTTTTGATTATAAAGATAGATTTGATGAAATCGCCAAACTTTGTGAAGATGCTCTCATGCTTGGTGAAATTGGTTGGGATGAGAGAAATGCTCAAGATAAAAGAAGTCTTCCTTATCAAAAACCAATGCTCGAAATGTTTCTAGAAGCAGCTGAAAAACACAACCTTATCATGAACTTACATTTTAGGGGAGGATTAGAAAGAGATGGTTTTGAACTTCTGAAAAGTTATGATAGCAAGAAAGCTATTATTCACGCCTATTCTGGACCACCTGAAATGATTAAGGAAATTAATGATCAAGGTTTCTATATCTCCTATGGCTCTTCAAGGTTTGATAGAATAACTCCAGGCAGTCAATATTACAATTATTATAAGAATAGAGTTCAAGAAGTGCATGAAGATCGATTAATAAATGAAATATATGTACTCGAAAAGAGCAATTTCAGACCACCTTCCAAGGTTTTTCCAAGTCTTTTACAAAAAGTAGCAGAGTTTAGGAACACAACACCTGAAGAAATAGAAGCTATGAATCAACGTAATGTTTTAAGATTAATTGGTGATGATCCAAAATTGGAAGAAATGAGAATATTAC